>NZ_CP169531.1:322500-555000 GCF_041950555.1 Zobellella sp. DQSA1 | reverse complement strand
GCCATTCCGGCCGGGCGCTGGAGATAGGCAAGCCCATGGTGGTGGCCTTTGCCTTGATTATTCTTTCTGCCCTGTTGCGCAGCCTGCTTCCGATGTTGCTCCCGGGCTTGACCATGATCGCCTATCACGGCAGTGCCCTGGCCTGGACCCTGGCTTTCGGCGTCTTTAGTTGGCTGTACTGGCCGGTGCTGACCCAGCCGAGGGTCGATGGCCGGCCCGGCTGAACCGGTGGATAATGAAGAATGAGGCGGTGAGGCGTAAAGGGTAAGGAAAGAGGGGGAGGCATAGCCTCCCCCTCTAGTGAGTCCGGTTACTGGTTGAACACCAGACCATCACCGTTGGCATCCAGCTCCAGCGGCTTGCCGGGCACCACCCGCCCCGACAAGATGGCCTGGGCCAGCGGGTCTTCCACCTTGTGCTGTATCGCCCGCTTGAGCGGCCGGGCCCCGAACAAGGGATCGAAACCGGCATGGGCCAGTTTTTCCAGCAGCCGTTCGGTGATGGTCACATCAAAGCCCATGGCTTCTAGCCGATCCACCAGCCCCTGCATCTGGATACGGGCGATGGACCTGATGTGATCTTCCGCCAGCGGGTGGAATACCACTATTTCGTCGATCCTGTTGATAAACTCCGGGCGGAACTGGTGCCCCAGCACCTCCAGCAGCATGGCCTTCATCTGGTCGTAATCCTTGCTGGTACTGTGTTCCTGAATCAGATCCGAGCCGATGTTGGAGGTCATGATCACCACCGTATTGCGGAAGTCCACGGTGCGGCCCTGGCCATCGGTGAGGCGGCCATCATCCAGCACCTGCAGCAGAATGTTGAACACATCCGGATGCGCTTTTTCCACTTCGTCCAGCAGGATCACCGAGTAAGGTTTGCGCCGTACCGCCTCGGTCAGGTATCCGCCCTCTTCGTAGCCCACATAGCCGGGAGGCGCACCGACCAAGCGAGAAACCGAGTGTTTTTCCATGAATTCCGACATGTCGATACGCACCATGGCATCGCGGCTGTCGAACAGGAAATCGGCCAGTGCCTTGCACAGTTCGGTCTTGCCCACCCCGGTCGGGCCCATAAACAGGAAGGAGCCCACCGGCCGGTTGGGATCGGACAAACCGGCGCGGCTGCGGCGAATGGCATTAGCCACCGCATCCACCGCCTCGTTCTGGCCGATCACCTGGTCATGCAGGGCCTCTTCCATCCGCAGCAGTTTTTCCTTTTCTCCTTCCAGCATCTTGGCCACCGGAATACCGGTCCAGCGTGACAGTACGTCGGCAATCTCTTCATCGGTGACCCGGTTTTTCAGCAGATGCTGCTCCTGCATCTCGGCCTGGGCCGCCAGGTCCAGCTGTTTTTCCAATTCGGGAATGCGACCGTACTGCAACTCGGACATCCGTGTCAGATCCCCTGCCCGCCGGGCCACGTCCAGTTCCTGACGCACCTGTTCCAGTTCGGCCTTGATATGCTGAGTACCGGCCAGCGCGGCCTTTTCCGATTTCCAGATTTCCTCCAGGTCGGCGTATTCCCGCTCTTTTTCCGCCAGTTCGTCCCGGATCAACTGCAGCCGCTTACGGCTGCCTTCGTCGTCTTCCTTCAACAGCGCCTGCTCCTCCAGCTTGAGTTGGATGATGCGCCGGTCGAGCTTGTCCAGCGGCTCGGGCTTGGAGTCGATCTGCAGCCGGATACTGGAAGCCGCCTCGTCGATCAAGTCGATGGCCTTGTCTGGCAACTGGCGGTCGGCAATATAACGATGGGACAGGGTCGCCGCCGCGACGATGGCCGGATCGGTGATCTGTACATGGTGGTGCAGTTCATAGCGCTCTTTTAGCCCGCGCAGAATGGCGATGGTGTCCTCCACCGTCGGCTGGTTGACCAGCACCTTCTGGAACCTGCGCTCGAGCGCCGCGTCCTTTTCCACATACTGGCGGTATTCGTCCAGGGTGGTGGCCCCCACGCAGTGCAGTTCCCCCCGCGCCAGCGCGGGCTTGAGCATATTGCCCGCATCCATGGCTCCCTCGCTCTTGCCGGCGCCGACCATGGTGTGCAGTTCGTCGATAAAGAGGATGACCCGCCCTTCTTCCTTGGCCAGTTCGTTGAGCAACGCCTTGAGCCGCTCTTCAAACTCACCGCGATACTTGGCACCGGCCACCAGTGCCCCCATGTCGAGCGACAATACCCGCTTGTTCTTCAGCCCTTCCGGCACCTCGCCGTTGATGATGCGCTGGGCCAGCCCTTCGGCGATGGCGGTCTTGCCCACCCCCGGTTCGCCGATCAGTACCGGGTTGTTCTTGGTACGCCGTTGCAGCACCTGGATGGTGCGGCGGATTTCGTCATCCCGGCCGATCACCGGATCCAGCTTGCCCTGTTCGGCCCGTTCGGTGAGATCGATGGTGTATTTTTCCAGCGCCTGGCGGTTTTCCTCGGCGTTGGGGTCGTCCACTTTCTGGCCGCCACGGACCTGATCTATGCCCTTGGTCAGCCTGTCCTTGGTCAACCCCACTCGCTTGAGCAGCTCGCCGAGTTCACCCTTGTCGTCCAGCGCCGCCAGCAAAAACAGTTCCGAGGAGATATAGGTGTCCTTGCGCTGCTGGGCCAGCTTGTCGCACTGGTTGAGCAGACGGCCGAGTACCGGCGACACCTGCACATCCATGTCGCCGCCGCTCACCCTGGGCAACCGATCCAGAGACTTGTCCAGCTCTACCCGCAAGGTATTGCTGTCCACCCCGGCGGTGGTCAGCAGCGGACGCAGGGTGCCCCCTTCCTGATTGAGCATGGCCACCAACAGATGAGCCGGCTCTATGTAGGCGTGATCCCGCCCCAGCGCCATCGACTGGGCGTCTTGCAGGGCGAGTTGGAATTTACTGGTAAGACGATCAAGACGCATCAGTGCTCTCCTCGAAACACCCGCCGGATGGCAGGAACACAAGATCAATTACTGATACTAAAGATGGGGTTTTATGGCCGAATTTCAACCGGCCTGAGTATAAGTTTTTCCTAATCCAACCAGATCAGGGTGGCCATACGCCCGGTTTCCCTGTCACGCCGATAGGAGAAAAACCGCTCCGGCTCGGAGTAGGTGCAGTGCTCACCGCCGTAGATATGATGCACTCCGGCCGCCGCCAGCCGCAACCGGGCCAGGTGATAGATATCCGCCAGCCATTGTTCGCCGTGAGGCACGAAGGCATCCTCGGCCAGCGGGGAATGCCGCATAAAGGCTTCCCGCACCTCGCCGCCCACCTCGAAGGCCCTCGGGCCGATGGCCGGGCCCATCCAGGCCAGCACAGACTCCGGGTCTACCCGCATCTCATCCAGCGTCGCCTCCAGCACGCCGGCGGCCAGCCCGCGCCAACCGGCATGGGCTGCCCCCACTACTGTGCCGGTTTCATCGCAGAACAGCACCGGCAGGCAATCGGCGGTCATCACCGCACATACCTGCCCCGGGGTGCGGGTCACCACCGCATCGGCGGTGAGGCTATCGTTTTCCGCCGGCAGGGTCAGCACCCGGGTACCATGCACCTGTTCCAACCATACCGGATCGGTTGGCAGGTTCAGATAAGCCCCCAGCCGCTCCCGGTTGATCCGCACATAGTGCTCACCGTCACCGACATGAGCACCCAGGTTCAGGCTATTAAAAGGTGAATGGCTCACCCCGCCGGTACGGCAGCTTTGCACCGCACAAACTCTGGCCGGCGCCGGCCAGTCGGGCAGGATCATATCCATACCAGATCATCCGGATTAGCCTTGGTATCGGCCCGCAGCACCTCCACCAGCGCTATCATGTCATCGGGTACGGGGGCATGCCATTCCATCACTTCGCCGGTGATGGGATGCTCCAGGCGCAGCATCACCGCATGCAACGCCTGGCGCTTGAACCCCCGTAAAAACGCCAACAACTCGGGGCTGGCACTGCGTGGCGGCTTGAGCCGGCCTCCATAAACGGGATCCCCCACCAGCGGATGCTTAAGGTAGGCCATGTGAACCCGGATCTGATGGGTACGACCGGTTTCGAGCCGCAACCGCAGCCGGGTGTGGGCCCGGAATTTTTCCATCACCCGGTAGTGGGTCACCGCCGGTTTGCCACCGGGAGTGACCGCCATCTGGATACGCTGGGTCGGGTGACGACCGATATTGGCATCGACGGTGCCGCCGGCGGTCATATGGCCGATAGCCACCGCTTCGTATTCCCGGGTAATTTCCCGCGCCTGCAATGCAGCCACCAGATGAGTCTGTGCCGGTACCGTCTTGGCTACCACCATCAGCCCGGTCGTGTCCTTGTCGAGCCGATGCACTATGCCGGCACGGGGTACTTCGACAATGCTCGGACAGTGATACAGCAACGCGTTGAGCAAGGTACCGTCGGGCGTACCGGCGCCGGGATGCACCACCAGGCCGGCCGGTTTGTTGATGACCATGATGTCATCGTCTTCGTAGACGATGTTCAATTCCATGGCCTCTGGCTCGAACCGCACTTCGTCTTCCAGCTCGGCGTTGACCACCACCTGCTGGCCCGGCAGCACCTTTTCCCGCGGTTTGCTCACAACTTCACCATCCAGCCGTACCTGTTCCTGCTGGATCCAGGTTTTTATGCGTGAACGGGAATAATCGGGGAACATTTCCGCCAACGTCTGATCCAATCGTTGACCGTATTGATGAGCGGCGACCACGCCGTTCAGTTCGATTTGCTGGCTCATAGAGACCACTGGTTACCAAAAGATGTTTAATTGGGTATTCTAGCGGTTCTTGACGCTGAGCTTAATCAGTTTCCGCTTACTTAGTTTCCGACTTGCAAAAATGGACTCATTCAATGGCTAAACAACGAAGCGTATGGCTCACCCTGACTCTGACCCTGGCGCTGGCCACCGCCGGCTGCTCCAGCACCAAGAAAGATGCGGTGCCGGACGAGCCGCCCGAGGTGCTCTATCAGGAAGCCCAGGAACGCTTGCAGGCGGGCAACTTCATCCGTGCCGCCGAACTGCTGGAAGCCATGGATTCCCGTTATCCGTTTGGTGCCTATTCCAACCAGGTTCAGCTCGATCTCATCTACGCCTACTACAAACAGGACGATACCGCCCGGGCGCTGGCCAATATCGATCGCTTTATCCGCCTCAACCCCAATCACCCCAGCGTGGACTACGCCCAGTACATGCGCGGCCTGACCAATATGGCCACCGACTACAACTTTTTCCAGGAGCTGCTCAATATCGACCGGGCCGACCGGGATCCGGCCTATGCCCGTCAGGCTTTCGCCGACTTCCGCCAACTGCTGCGTCAGCATCCGGACAGCGCCTATGCCGCCGATGCCCGGGCAAGGATGATCAGCCTGAAAAACCGCCTGGCCAGGTACGACCTGGCCGTGGCCCAGTTCTATATGAAGCGCGGAGCCTGGCTGGCCGCCGCCAACAGGGCCAAGTTCGTGGTGCAGTCCTACCCGGACACCGACACCATGAAGCCGGCGCTGGAAATCATGGCTGAGTCCTATGACACCCTGGGCCTGACCGAAATGGCCAACAACGCCAAGGCGGTACTCAGGGCCAACTTCCCCAACAGCTGAGCCTTACCCGCTATTCCCAATGCAACAGGCCCCGCATATGCGGGGCCTGTTGCTTTCAGGGGCTCGAAAAACTCACAACTGCTGATTGCTGAAATAGGCGCTCAGGAAATCGTCGAAGCTCAGGGTATCGGATCGCTCTATCTTGCGCTGGCGGGCCAGGGAACGAACGCCCTCTTCATCGAAATAGGTATCATCCCAGAATCGGGGGCGGCTGTTGATCAGTTGATCATGGTAGCGACCGGACAGGGTCAGCCCGAAAGGCAGTATGTCCTGACCGCTCTGTTGCAGCTCGTCCAGCACCCTGGCCGACAGGGTCAGGGAAGGATCGCGAATCGCCGCCAGTTGCTGACGGTGCGATTCCCGGTAGCAGCCCCGACCGCAACAGGAATCCAGCAGTTGGGCAACGTCGGCCAGCTCGCCGAAATAGCGCTCGCCCAAGGCCGCCAATGTGGCGCTTTCGCCGCCGAACACTTCCAGTTCCAGGCCGGGCTTTCGTCCTTCCAGCACCACGCGGGTGAAATTGCGCCGGTTGAGGGCGATCTCTTCCTCCTCCAGGGGAGCGGAGGGTGTCAGCAGGCACCATAGCAGGAAGGTATCCAGGAAACGGATCTGGGACTGGTCGATACCCACCGGCGAGAACGGATTGACGTCGATGGAGCGGACTTCGATATACTCGACACCACGTGAGTCCAGCGCCTGGGACGGTTTTTCGCCGCTCTCGGTGGTGCGCTTGGGACGGATGGGCGCATACAGCTCGTTTTCAATCTGCAGCACATTGTCGTTGAGCTGGCGGTAGTCACCCTCCACCTTCACCCCAATCCTGGCGAACTCCGCCGCATGGGTGCCGATGGCCCGGCGCAGGGACGCCACATATTGATCCAGGCTGTTGAGGGAAATATTGAGCCCGGCCTGGGCGCTGTTGGTATAGCCCAGGTCCGACAACCGCAGCGAAGTGGCGTAAGGCAGGTAGAGGGTACCCTTGCCGAGACGCTCGAACGGCAGGTGGTGCTCCTTGCCCTTGAGGAAGGAGCCGCACAAGGCCGGCGAGGCCCCGAACAAATAGGGGATCAGCCAGCCGAAGCGATAGACGTTACGGATAAGTCCCAGATAGGCCTCGGACACGAAGTCCTGCAGGCAGCCGCCGTCGCCTTCCAGTTGATGCCATTCGCTCCAGAAACTGTCGGGCATGGAGAAATTGAAGTGCACCCCGGCGATCACCTGCATCCGGCTGCCGTAGCGGTGGTGCAACCCCTGGCGGTACAGCGTCTTCATCCGGCCGATGTTGGAGCTGCCATACTGGGCCAGAGGAATGTGCTCGTCCCCCTTCAGCAGGCAGGGCATGCTGAGCGGCCACAGTTGCTCGTTGTCCAGATGACGTACCGTGTAACGGTGGATATCGGTCAACTGTGCCAGCAGAATGTCCACCGAGTCCGAGACTGGGGTGATGAACTCCATCAGCGACTCGGAAAAGTCGGTGGTGATGTTGGCATGGGTCAGGGCCGACCCCAGGCTGGCCGGATGGGGCGACTGGGCCAGGTGACCGTCAGCCGTAATACGCAGGCACTCACGCTCGATACCACGGCGGATGCCCTTGATGGCGGGCAGTCGTTCGGAAGCCTGCAAAGCACGGACGCGAGCAGCCAGAGAAGGGATTATTTTCGTCATTGTTCGTCACTCTGTAACACGGAGTTCCCTCGGTAACTCCGCGGGAGGCACCCGGCCTCATCAGTCAATGGTCAAATCGTGCACCGGAAGATTGAGTTGTGCCAGCGATTTTTCAAGTTTTGCCTTGTCACCCACCACGACAATCACCATGTCCTCGAGGCTCAACCACTGGCTGGCCACCTTGGTCAATTCCCCGGCATCGATGCCGGCGACGATGGACTGCTGCTCGCTCAGGTAGTCCGGCGACAGCTCCATCATCGCCAGTTGCAGCAGAAAGCCGGCTTTTTTCCCCAGGGTTTCGTAAGACAGCGCATCCTGCTGGGAATAACTGCTGCGCAGATAGGACAGCTCTTCACTACTGGGGCCGTCGGCCTTGAACTGCCGGAATTCCGCCAAAATATTCTCGATGGCCGGCACCGTCACATCACCGCGGACATCGGTGGCCACCACAAACACGCCCGCATCCCGGTTGCCGGTAAAATAAGAGTGGGCACCATAGGTAAACCCCTTGTCTTCCCGCAGGTTCTGGTTGATACGGCTGTTGAAATTGCCACCCAGGTTGAAGTTCATCAGGTTGGCGTGGAAAAAGGGGCCGGAGGCATCCAGCGGCAAGGCCCGCCGGCCGATACGCAACGCCGACTGCACCGAGCCCGGCACATCCACCACATAAACCCCGGCCTCGGCCGGCTGGGGTACGGTCTGGACTTGCGGCAGATCGGGGATAGCGCCCTGCCAACGGGTCAGAAAGGCGAAAGTTTCCCGCGCCTGCTCCGGTTCAAGATCACCCGCTACGATGACATGACCATTGGCCGGATTGTAGAAACGTTCGTAGTAATCCCGTACCTGCTCAAGGGTCAGGGCGGCCACCGACTCCGGCAAGCCGTCGTCAGGAAAGCCCATTCGGGTCTCACCATACATCAACTTGCGAAAACCGTGCTGGGCCAACCAAGAAGGCTGGTGTCGACTCTGGGCCATGGACTCCAGCATCCGCGCCTTGACCTGTTCAAAATCCAACTCGCGCATACCCGGGCTGAACAGCAGTTCTTCCACCAACGCCAGGGTCTGAGGCAGCTTCTCGGTCAGGCTGGTTACCTCTATCAGGCTGGTATAAAAGCCGCTGCGCACCTTGATGCTCGCTCCCAGACGCTCCAGCGCCTCGCTGAAGTCACCGTTATTGAGCCGCGCCGTGCCCTGGTTCATCATGGCGGCGGTCAACGACGCCAGACCCAGTTCCCCCTCGCTTTCGGCGCGTTGGCCGCCGGGCAGCGCCAGGATCACCGACACCGCCGGGATTTCATCATTGACCGTGCCCAGCAGCCGGATGTTTTCTCCCAGGGTGTGGCGCCACAGCGGAGGCACCTGCACCTGCACCGGCTCCCCCGCTTCCGGCATATGGCTGCGATCGAAGTTATCCACTACCTCGCGCAGCGGCAGTTCGTCGATATGGGCCCGTTCGGGAAGCTGCCGTTCGGGAGTCTGGTAATCGGGCTCGGCGACCTGCCACTCGGTTTTGCCCTTGGGCACCACGCTCAGGGTGGCGCTGGGCCGGGACTGCAGATACTGGCCATAGACGGCGGCCACGTCCGCCGGTGTGGTCTCTGCCAACTGCCGCCAGGCATTGATGACATAGAGCGGATCGCCTTTCAGCACCTGCCCCAGAGACAGCTGGCGCGCCTTGCCCTCGGCACTGTCCAGCCCCAGGATCAGCTCAGAACGCAGTTGGGTCACCGCCTTGCTGACATCATCGGCATTGATGCCGCGTTCGGCAATGGCGGCGATGATACCGTCGATATCCCGTTTGAGCGGGGCCAGGGAGCCGTCGCGGGAAGGATTGCCGTAGGCCCAGATGCTGAGGGTACACGCCAGCTCGGCACAGTAGTGGCTGGCACCGGCGCTGACTGCCCGGCCGGTTTCCACCAGTTGCTGGTACAGCAAGGAGCTCTTTCCGCCTCCCAGCACATTGGCCAGCACATCCAGTGCGGCTTCATCTTCATGTCCCAGGTAAACGGTGGGATAGGCCATGTAGAGCATGGGCAGACGAATACGGGAATCTTCCAGGGTCTGGTGCCGGCTGTGTTCGAGCCGGGCCGGGCTGGGCAGATCCCGCTCAACCGCAGGCCCGGTGGGAATGGGGCCAAAATATTTCTCGACCCAGCCCAGGGTCTGTTCGGGGTCGAAATCACCGGAAATCACCAGGGTGGCATTGTTGGGTCCATACCAACGCAGGAAAAACGCCTTGAGGTCGTTCACATCGACCCGATCCAGATCTTCCACATAGCCGATGGGTTGCCAGCTGTAGGGATGCTCGCGTGGATACAGCAGTTCGCCCATGCGCTCGCCCACCAGGCCATAGGGCTGGTTGTCGATGCGCTGAGCCCGCTCATTTTTGACCGTGTCCCGCTGAATTTCGAACTTGCGCTGGCTCACCGCTTCCAGCAGGAAGCCCATGCGATCCGCTTCCAGCCAAAGCACCTTTTCCAGATGATTGGCCGGCACCGTCTGGAAGTAATTGGTCCTGTCCTGATTGGTCGTTCCATTCATGGAGCCACCGGCCTCGTTAATCAGGCGAAAGTGCTCCTGATCCCCCACATGCTTGGAGCCCTGGAACATCATGTGCTCAAAGAAGTGGGCAAAGCCGGTTTGATCCGCCTCTTCGCGGGCCGACCCGACATGGTAGGTCATTTCCACATGCACCAGGGGATCGGACTGGTCCGGGTTAAGAATGACGGTCAGACCATTATCCAACCGGTACATTCGGTAGGGGATGACCAGTTCATCCTGCCCCTTGTCGGCTTCCGCCACCAGCACGGGGGCGGCGGGCGCCAGCAAGGGACACAACAGCAACAACAGGGACCAATACTTCATGCTATTTCCTTCAGTGAACAAACAGGGGCACTCAGCCCCGCAGCAGCAATTTGCCGCGGGTATGACCACTCTCAATCTGGCGATGCGCCGCAGCTCCCTCCGCCAGGGCATAGCAATGGGTCACCACCACCTGCAGGGTGCCGTCGGCCACCGCCTGGATCAACTGCTCCAGTTGCGTATTGTCGATCCGCCGGAGCATACCGGTGGCCTGTAGCCCGAGCGCCCCGGCGGCGGCAATAATCTGCTCGGCGGTGATGGTCGGCACCGTCACCACCCGGCCGCCAGGTTTCACATGAGACAAAAGTGTGACCCCGGAAGTTCCGCCCACCAGATCGAAGAACAGATCCACCGGCACCAGGCCAGCCAGTTGCGTCTCATTGCGGTAATCGATCACCTCGTCCGCACCGAGTCCGCGCAGGAAGTCGTGGTTGCTGGGCGACGCCAGAGCCACCACGGTCGCCCCCAGGTGCTTGGCCAGCTGCACCGCCAGATGGCCCACCCCGCCGGCAGCGGCGGATATCAGCACCCGCTCACCGGCCTTAAGTGCACCGTGATCGGTCAGCCCCTGCCAGGCGGTGGCGCCGGCCAGTGACAGCCCGGCGGCCATCTCGTCCGACACCCCGGCCGGCACCGGCAGCAATTCGTCGGCCTCCACCACCAGCTCTTCGCCATAGCCGCCGCCGGCCACCAGACCGAATACGCGATCACCGGGTCGATAACGGCTCACCTCAGCCCCGGTTTCCAGCACCGAGCCCATCACTTCAAAACCGGGCGACCAGGGCAGTTTGTCCTTGATCGCCTGCGCTCCCCAACCCAGGCCGGCACGGGTCTTGGCATCGATGGGGTTAACCCCGGCATAGTGCATCTTGACCCGGATCTGGCCGGGTGCCAGGGCCGGGCGTGCGGCCTCGACCAGCTTCAGTTGATCCGCATCACCAAAAGCCTGGATGACCAATTGCTTCATGTTTCACTCCTTGTGCATTATCAGTGGCCGCTTGAGTAACCCTGCAACATAGCACGGCTTCAACTGGCCCTGAATGATAATTGGCTCGACTATGCTCTATTGATACAGTGCACAGCTGGATTAACGCCACCCCAAATCAGACGAGATTCACCAAAAGGCCTTTGCTATGACCCGATTGTTCTTACTACCCTTGATCCCGGCCCTGTTCTGGTATTTGTTCCTGCTGTATAACCGCATCCCCGTCAAGCAGGGAGCCAGGGTGTTCTACTGGATTATCGGCCTGGGCTGGGGACTCGCCGCCTTCCTGAGCCTGATGATGGTACTGACCCGTTGACACAAAGCCGAAAGCTGGAAGCTGCCGTCACCAGTAATTTTCCATCAGGATCTGGCCGGGCTTGCGCCGCAGGTGTTTCTCCAGTCCCCTGGCCTTGAGCTCATGGATGGTGTCACGCACCATTTGCGGATTGCCACACAGCATCACCCGGCTGTGTTCGGCACTGAATTCCAGCCCCACCCGGGCTTCCAGGCGGCCGTCGGCGATGGCCTGGGGAATACGCCCCGACTCGGCTCCGGCCATTGGCTCCCGGGAAACAAAGGGCACATAGTGAAAGTGGCGCTGTCCCTGGGTCAGTTCGGAAATCCGCCGGCGGTACCCCAATTCATCGGCAAAGCGAACCCCGTGCACCAGCACGATATGGTCGAACTGCCGCCAGCAACGGCCTTCGGCCAGAATGGAAATAAAGGGCCCCACCCCGGTACCGGTGGCAATCAGCCAGAGATCGCGCCCCGGCGGCACTTCCTCCAGAGTCAGGAAACCCGCGGCCTGGCGTTGCACCAGTACTTCGTCGCCCACGGCAAGTTCAGCCAGTTGCGGGGTCAGTTGGCCTTCGGGAATGGTCACCAGATAAAACTCGCTGTCTTGCCCCGGGGCATTGACGTAGGAATAGGCCCGGGCCACTTTTTTATCCCCGCTATGCAACGCCAGCTTGGTGAACTGGCCGGCCTTGAACGAGGCGACCGCGGCCTCCACCACCAGCGAAAACAGATTCTCCGACCATTGTTTACGGGCCTTGATCTTGCCCGTGATCCACTCTGCCATCGGCTTGCCTCCGTCGGGAATATCCCTCCACTTTAGCCTTATTGCAGGCAATAAAAAACCCGCGACCAGCGCGGGTTTTTTCAAGCAGCAGCCTGACTTAGGCGGCAACCACCTGGAGCTTGACGGTAGCTTTGACATCGGCGTGCAGTTGCACACCCACTTCGTACTCACCGACGTTACGCAGCACGCCGTCATACAGGCGGACTTCGCTCTTGGCCACGGCCACACCGGCAGCGGTGATGGCGTCGGCCACGTCACGGGCACCGATGGAACCGAACAGTTTGCCTTCGTCACCGGACTTGGACGCGATAACCACGTTTTCCAGGCCGGACAGTTGGTCGGCACGCGCCTGAGCGGCGGCCAGTTGCTCGGTCAGCTTGGCTTCCAGGTCGGCACGGCGGGCTTCAAATGCCGCTACGTTGTCCTTGGTGGCCAGCACGGCTTTGCCTTGGGGCAGCAGGTAGTTACGAGCGTAACCGGACTTAACGGTTACCTGGTCGCCCAGGCCACCCAGTTTGGCGATTTTATCAAGCAGAATAACTTGCATTACCTTTCCTCTTTAAGTGAACGAGTTAGGCCGCTGCTTACTTGTGCAGATCGGTGTAAGGCAGCAGGGCCAGGTAACGAGCGCGTTTGATCGCACGGGCCAGCTGGCGCTGATATTTAGCGCGGGTGCCGGTGATGCGGCTCGGTACGATTTTACCGGACTCGGTGACGTAGTTTTTCAGGGTTACGATGTCTTTGTAATCGATCTCGGTAACACCGTCAGCGGTGAAACGGCAGAACTTACGACGACGGAAATAACGTGCCATGATTTTCTTCCTCAGCTAAAACGTGAATTATTCAGCGGCTTCTACACGAGCGTCGTCACGACGGGGTTGACGCTCTTCCTTGGCCTTGGCCATTTCGGAGGGCTCGGTAACCGCCTGCTTGGTGCGCATGATCATGTTGCGCAGCACGGCATCGTTATAGCGGAAATTGGTTTCCAGCTCGTCGATCACAGCCTGGTCGGCTTCTACGTTCATCAGAACATAGTGGGCCTTGTGCAGTTTGTTGATCGGGTAAGCCAGCTGGCGACGGCCCCAGTCTTCCAGGCGGTGAACCTGGCCACCAGAAGTAGTGATGGCGCCAGTGTAGCGCTCGATCATGCCGGGAACCTGTTCACTCTGGTCAGGGTGAACCATAAATACGATTTCGTAATGACGCATGGATTGCTCCTTACGGGTTATAGCCTCTGCGCGGGCTCAGTCACACCAGCGGAGGCAAGGAACGTATGATGTAATGACTGATTTTAAGGCCGCGTAGTGTAAGGGATAACCAGAGGAAAAGAAAGCTTTAAGCGAATAAACAACGCTTGAAGCGGTAAGCCCGAAGCTGGAAGCCGCCCGAGCGACTTTAAGGTTGTTGCGAACGCCTGTAGCCGGCTATTTGCACGGTAGCGTTAAACAACCCAGCTCCGAGGAGATGTGTGTTTTTCCGGCTTCAGGCTTCCGGCTCTCGGTCAGCGCAATCGCCGCTGCAGAGCGATGGCAAAAACAACGATAATGGCCCCCAGATAGACGTTCCATGCCGGAAACTCGGCGAACAGCGCCATGCCCATCAGGGTAACGAAAATCAACCCCGAATACTCGCTGGCGACGATCTTGCTGGCCTCCGCCATGGCATAAGCCTGCACGCACACCCCCTGGTAGATGATGCCGATCAGGGTGGCCCCCACCAGCAGCCACCATACCTCCAGCGCTATCGGCTGCCAGTCGGGCAACGCCAGGGCAAAACTCACCGGGATGGCCAGCGCCTGGGTCAGGAACAGGGTGGCCAGCACCGAGCGTCCCTTGGGCAAGCGGCGCACCAACACATTGCTGGCCGCCATGGCGAAAGCGGTGAGCAGCGCCAGCCAGCCGGCCCAGTGCCACTGGGCCGGGTTGAGTACCACCAGGATGCCCATGAAACCAAGCAGGCTGATGCCATAGGCCGGCAACCGGACCTGTTCCTTGCTCAACAGGACGGCCAGCGGTAGTGTCATCAGCGGCGCCGCATAAAACACCGCGTTAGCGGTGGCCAAGGGGAGAAACATCAGGCTGACAAAGACACAGACCGATCCCATCAGCAGCAGGTGCCCGCGCAACAGGTGGATTTTCCACTGCCCCAGCCCCCGCCGCTCCGGAGGCAGGCGCAACCAGAACGGCAGCAGCAGCAGGGAAGTCATCACGAAGCGCAAAAATACATACTGATAAGGACTGACCGCCGTCTGCCCCAGCAACTTGACCAGCACATCGCCGAAAGAAATCATCAGGTTGCCGAGCACCAGCAACAATATCGCCAGCAACTGGGTATCGGCCGCCATCCGCCTTGTTATGCGATGCACGACCACTCCATCTGCTGATGGGGAATGCCGTCTTCCAGGTAGACATCACCGAGCGCGATAAAACCCAAAGAGGCATAGAAATCCCGCACATAGGTCTGGGCACCCAACCGCAGTGGGTAGCCGGGCCAGCGCTCGGCCACCGCCGCCATGGCACGCTGCATCAACTGGCGCGCCAGTCCCTGCCCCCGTGCCGATGCCGCTACCGCCACCCGGCCAATCCAGACATGCTCCGGGGTCTGTACCCCGGGGCCCAGCAACCGGGCGGTGGCCAGCAGTCGTTCGCCTTGCCAGGCATTCAGGTGCAGAGTAGCAGGGGCAAGATCCCGGCCGTCCAGATCCTGGTAGGCGCAGTCCTGCTCCACCACGAAGATGTCACTGCGCAGCGCCAGCATCCGATAAAGCTGGGTCGTGCTCAGTTCCTTAAAGGCAGCAAGTTGCCAATGCATCAGATATTCCCGAGTTCTGTCCTGACTCCCACGCTCTGCGTGGGAGTGAATACCACCTTGCCGGCAAGAATGGTGTTCCGCCGGGCAGAGGCCCGGCTGGATAATGGAACCAACAGTCGGCCCCTTCCTTATTGCGAACGCTGGCGCACCATTTCAAACAGGCAGACGCCGGTGGCCACCGACACGTTCAGGCTGGACACCGAGCCCGCCATGGGGATGCTTACCAGTTCGTCGCAATGTTCGCGGGTAAGGCGACGCATACCCTTGCCCTCGGCACCCATCACCAGGGCCAGGGCACCGGCCAGCTTGGCCTGGTACAGGCTGTGATCCGCCTCGCCGGCGGTACCGACCACCCAGATGCCCTTGTCCTGAAGATGACGCAGGGTACGGGACAGATTGGTCACCTGAAACAGCGGCACCACCTCGGCGGCACCGCAGGCCACCTTGCGCGCCACCGGGGTCAGCCCGACGGATTTGTCCTTCGGCACTATGACGCCATGCACCCCGGCGGCATCGGCGGTGCGCAGGCAGGCGCCCAGATTGTGCGGGTCGGTGACGCCGTCCAGCACCAGTAGCAGGGGATTGGGCTGGCTGTCGAGCAAGGCATCCAGATCCGCTTCGTTCAGGGTCGGGAGCCCTTTGATCCGGGCCACGATCCCCTGGTGCTGGTTGCCATCCGCCTTGCTATCCAGGGTTTGACGGCTGGCAAACTGCACCTTGACGCCCACCGCCTGCAACCGCGCCTGCAAGGCCTGCAAGCGGGCGTCTTCCCGCCCTTTCAGCAGCCAGACTTCCAATATATTTTCGGGATGGGATTCGAGGGTGGCATCCAGCGCATGGATACCGAAAATCAGTTCACTACTCATTGTTTTGTCTCGGGGATTGGGGAACCGGGACCGGGTACCGGGCCGGGTCAATACCCGGCCTCCAATCCCCGGCCCCTGACGGGATCAACGGCGCTTTTTGCTGCGGGAGCGGGACTTTTCGCCCTTTTCTCCCTTGTCGCCGCTCTTGGGCTTGGCGCGCTGGCGCGACTTCAGGTTTTTGGCCCCTTTACCGGTCTTGGCCCCGGCCGGCAATGCCTCTTCCACCGTTTCGAAGTCGATCTTGCGATCATCCAGGTTCACCGCCATCACCCGCACCTTGATCTTGTCGCCCAGGCGATAGCGGCGGCGGAAGGTTTCGCCGATCAGCATCTGCCGGGCCGGGTCGAACTGGTAGTAATCGTTCTGCAGGCTGGAGATATGTACCAGGCCGTCGATATGGATTTCATCCAGGCGTACGAAGAAGCCAAAACCGGTGACGTTGGCGATGGTGCCGCCAAACTCGTTGCCCACATGGTCGAGCATGTATTCACACTTCAGCCAGTCGGCCACGTCGCGGGTGGCGTCATCGGCCCGACGTTCGGTCAGCGAACAGTGTTCGCCCATGGGCGCCACTTCATCATACTGGTAGTTGATGCCGCCGGTCGGGGTTCCTTTCTGACTGGGGCTACCCTGCAACCTGGCCAGCTGATACTTGATGGCCCGGTGCAGCACCAGATCCGGATAGCGGCGGATGGGTGAAGTAAAGTGGGCATAGGATTTCAGCGCCAGGCCGAAGTGGCCCATGTTGTCTGCCTGGTACACCGCCTGCTTCATGGAGCGCAACAGCATGGTCTGGATCAGCTCCGCATCCGGCCGCTCCTTGATCTGCTCGGCCAGCAGGGCATAGTCCGCGGGCTGAGGCTCCAAGCCGCCTTTCAGCTCCAGCCCCAGCTCACCGAGGAAACTCCTGAAACCAACCAGTTTTTCCTCGCTCGGCTTGTCGTGTACCCGGAACAGGGCATGGGCCTCTTGCTTCTCGATAAAGCGGGCGGCGGCCACGTTGGCCTGGATCATGCACTCTTCGATGATCTTGTGGGCATCGTTGCGCACCAGGGGAACGATCCGCTCGATCTTGCGCTGGGGATTGAACACAAAGCGGGTTTCTTCGCTTTCGAATTCCACTGCGCCACGCTGGTGCCGTGCTTCCTTCATCACCTGATAGAGCCGGTTCAGCTCTTCCAGGTGGGGGACCAGGGACGCATAACGCTCACGCAGGCCCTCATCCCCCTCCAGGATGGCCGCCACCTTGGTATAGGTGAGGCGGGCATGGGAATTCATCACCGCTTCATAGAATTTGAAGCCGGACTGCTTGCCGGTGGCCGAGATGGTGATCTCCGCAACCATGCACAGCCGGTCTACCTGGGGGTTGAGTGAGCACAGGCCGTTGGACAGAACTTCCGGCAGCATGGGGATCACCTGCTCGGGGAAGTACACCGAGTTGCCGCGCTGATAGCCTTCGTTGTCCAAGGCCGTGCCCGGGCGAACGTAATAAGACACATCGGCAATGGCGACCCATAGCCGCCAACCACCGGAACGCTTGGGCTGGCAGAATACCGCATCATCGAAGTCACGGGCGTCTTCCCCGTCGATGGTGACCAGCGGCAGATCACGCAGATCCTTGCGGCCTTTCTTGGCCTCTTCCGGCACCTGCTCGGTCAGCTTGGCGATTTCTTTCTTCACCTCTTCCGGCCACACATGGGGAATGCCGTGGCTGCGTAGGGCAATTTCGATCTCCATACCCGGATCCATGGTTTCGCCCAGCACCTCGGTGACCTTGCCCACCCCGGTCATCCGCTTGGTGGGGCGTTGGGTAATGGAAATAACCACCACCTGGCCCATGCGCGCGCCCATGGTTTCCCCTTGCGGGATCAGAATATCCTGGGCGATACGGCTGTCGTCCGGCACCACATAGCTGACGCCGTTTTCCACAAAGTAGCGGCCGACCACATCCAGATCGCGCGACTTGAGCAGGCGCACCACCCGAGCCTCGCGGCGCCCCTTGGCGTCGAAACGCAATGGCTGTACCAGTACATAGTCGCCATGCATCAGGGCATCCATCTCCCGCTGGGCCAGGAACAGATCGTCACCGCCGTCATCGGGACGCAAAAAGCCGAAGCCTTCCCGGTGACCGATGACATAGCCTTTGACCAGATTGAGTTTGTCGGGCAGGGCGTAGCATTGGTTGCGGGTAAAGACCAGTTGGCCGTCCCGCTCCATGGCGCGCAGGCGCCGCCGCAAGGCTTCGGCTTGCTCTTCGCCGGCCAGGGTCAGCTCGGCAAAGAGTTCGTCCCGGGAAATCGGCGTTTGCCTGGCTTTAATGTGCTCCAGGATAAATTCCCGGCTGGGAATGGGGTTTTCATATTTTTCGGCTTCCCGCTGAAGGAAAGGATCGTAATTCTGTGACATAAAGTGGTCCATTTGAGCACTGGAATAAGAGAAGTATATCAGTAGAGAAAGAATAAAGAGTGACAAAGCGCCCGGTTAAGCCAGTGCTTGCTTGAACCGGACGCGAGTGCCAGAGGGGGCCGGAATATTAAAGGGTTTTCAGCATGTCTTCCGGCAAGGAGAGTGCCTGGTTACTGTTGATGCCGATACCACGCTCGATGATGTTGCGGGCAATGGCCTTGGCTTCATCCAGCGAGTGCATCACAAAGGTGCCGCATTGATATTCATTCAACTCGGGGATCTGAGACTGATCCTCCACCCTGAGTACGTCTTCCATCGCCGCCTTCCAGGCATCGGCCACCCGTTGTTCGTCCGGAGCCCCCACCAGACTCATATAAAAGCCGGTGCGGCAGCCCATCGGGGAAATATCGATGATCTCCACCCCGTTGCCGTTGAGGTGGTTACGCATGAAGCCGGCAAACAGGTGTTCCAGGGTATGGATGCCTTTTTCCGACAGAATTTCCTTGTTCGGCAGGCAGAAACGCAGATCAAACACGGTAATGGTGTCGTCGTGGGGGGTCGCCATGGTTTTGGCTACCCGCACCGCCGGGGCCTCCATACGGGTATGGTCGACGGTAAAACTGTCCAGCAGTGGCATTTTGTATTCCTCGACTGATGATTCTATAGGTCATTGTGGCAAAAAAGCCGGGCAGTTAAAACCGGGGACTGGAGATTCGGTATCCGTCACTACCAGTCTCTCTACCGACCAGTCCCCGGTCATCCATTCCGGCCTTTTACACCGCTTCTTCGTTCTGCTCGCCGGTACGGATGCGGATCACCTGGCCCACGTCGAACACGAAAATCTTGCCGTCGCCGATCTTGCCGGTGCGGGCGGTGTTCTCGATGGCTTCGATACAGGCTTCGACCAGGTCGTCCTGCACCACCAGTTCCAGCTTGACCTTGGGCAGAAAGTCCACCATGTATTCGGCGCCGCGATACAATTCGGTGTGCCCCTTCTGGCGACCAAAGCCCTTGACTTCGGACACGGTCATGCCGGTGATGCCGCGTTCGGCCAGGGCTTCGCGCACGTCATCCAGCTTGAAGGGTTTGATGATGGCTTCAATCTTCTTCATCGGTGGCTCCTTACCAATTTATTTTGCCAAACCCGG
Source organism: Zobellella sp. DQSA1 (assembly GCF_041950555.1). GTDB lineage: Bacteria > Pseudomonadota > Gammaproteobacteria > Enterobacterales > Aeromonadaceae > Oceanimonas. The sequence goes on along the minus strand of NZ_CP169531.1, from coordinate 535,625 downwards.
AGGTGATGGGGTAACGCCGGTCCTTACCGAAGTTACGCGGCGTGATCCGCGGCCCCACCGCGCTCTGGCGACGTTTGTATTCGTTGATATCAACAAGCTTGATCACCCGGCGGACATCGGCTTCGGCAAAGCCGGCCGCCAACAGTTGCGCCAGGGATTTGTCCTGTTCGACATAAGCTTCGAGGATGGCGTCCAGCACATCATACGGGGGCAGACTGTCCTGGTCGAGCTGATCCGGTGCCAGTTCGGCGGAAGGCGGCCGGTCGATCACCCGCTGGGGGATCACGTAGCCCAGGGTGTTGCGGTACCTGGACAACTCGAACACCAGGGTCTTGGGCACGTCCTTTATCGGCGCGAAGCCACCCACCATGTCGCCATAGAGGGTGCAGTAGCCCACCGCCACCTCGCTCTTGTTGCCGGTGGTCAGCACCAGGCGGCGACGCTTGTTGGAGATGGCCATCAACAGCACTCCCCGGGAGCGGGCCTGCAGATTCTCTTCGGTGGTGTCGCGCTCGGTGCCTTCGAACAGGGGGGCCAGTTGGCCCATAAAAGCATCGAACATGGGCTCGATGGAGACGATATCGAACTCCACTCCCAAGTGACGGGCCTCTTCCTCCGCGTCCTCCACGCTCATGGAAGCGGTGTAACGGAACGGCATCATCACCGCCTGCACCTTGTCTTTGCCCAGGGCATCTACGGCGATGGCCAGGGTCAGGGCCGAGTCGATACCGCCGGACAACCCCAGCACGGCGCCGTTGAAACCGTTCTTGTTGACGTAGTCGCGGGTGGCCAGCACCAGCGCCTGGTACACCTCGGCCAGGGGTTCCAGCGCGGGCCGGATTTCGGCGGCCACCGGCGCCTTGTCGGCCAGTCGCACCAGGGCCAGCTGCTCCCCGAAGGCCGGCAGGTTCTGGGTCAGCTCGCCCGCGGCGTTGAACACCTTGGAACGACCGTCGAACACCAGTTCGTCCTGGCCCCCCACCAGGTTGAGGTACAGCAGCGGCAACTTGTTGTCGCGGCTGCGTTGGGCCAGCAGGCTCTCGCGGATCCAGGCCTTGCCCCTGTGATAGGGGGAGGCGTTCAGGCTCAATACCAGCTCGGCGCCGGCAGCCTTGGCATTGGCCATGGGCGCAGGCTCCCACACGTCTTCACAGATCAGCAGGCCGAGTTGATGCCCCTTGAACTCGATCACGCAAGACTGCTCGCCGGCGCTGAAATAACGCTTTTCGTCGAAGACGCCGTAGTTGGGCAACAGCTGCTTGAAGTATCGGCCCAACAACTGGCCCTGGTAAAAAAAGGAAGCGGCGTTGTACAGCCTGCCGCCTTCCCGCCAGGGATGCCCCACCACCAGGGCGGTGTGCTGGCTGGCCGCCGCCAGCCGGCTCAGGGCGGCGTCTAGCCGCTGGTAGAGATCGTCGCGAAACAGCAGATCTTCCGGTGGATAGCCGGTAATGGCCAGTTCGGGAAAGAGCACCAGTTCGGCGCCCTGCTCCGCCGCCCGCTTGGCGGCGGCCAGCATGGCATCGGTATTGGCTTCGATGGCGCCCACGGTCAGGTTGAGCTGCGCCAGGGCCAGGGTAAGGTGTTGGGACATGATTCTGTCTGTGATTAAGCCGCTAATAGTTGCATAGTAAAGAAAGAAGAGGGGCTTGTCAGGCCCCATCATGACTGAGGTTGACAACTGGCGGGCATGGCGACTGCGTCCGGCTTGTTGACCACCACCAGCAGGCAGCCACCGGATATACTGGAGGGATCGCCTTCCGGCACAGTGACATGCCAGGGGTTGCTTGTGGCCGGAGCGGGTGGAATCACGACATAACCGGCGGGAACACTGGCGGTAATATTAGCCGTCGCGCCGGGTGCCGTATAACAAACATAGTTGATCGTCTGATTACTACCTTGGCCCACCGTGGTTTTTGCACACCCTTGGTTATTAAGCAAAACCGATATGTTGGCAAACTGACTGCCGCTGCATTTCTCCTCCTGAACAACTTGGCCCGTAACCCTATAGGCCAGGCATTTCACTTGGCCGGAAACGCTGGACAGTCCCCCGGTACTCAGAACCTCGACCTCCAGGCTAGAACTCAATATATCGCTTTCTTCAAATGCCGACAGCGGCCTGAAGGCGGTAATACCGCTGTTGCTGCGCCTGATGGTCGCCGTGATGGTCACGGGCCCGCCCAGCTGTTTGCCGTCCAGCAGCCCCCGGCTGTAAACACCGTAATTGTTTTGGCTGGAGTCCACGGCGGTTTGTACCGGCTCGCTGGTAACGGAGGCCACGGTGCTATCGGTTGACCGCCAGTCGGCCAGCAACGTCAGGTCGACTTCATAGAAAGGCGCATATCGCAGCAAATTTTCCGGCGATGCGTCCGCATTGCCCTCCATCACGCCGTTCAGCAGGATATCGCGATAGTCGGGCGAGACCATATCCACATAGATGCCCCTGGCCATCAACTGCCTAGGCCCGGGAATGATGCCTATATCCGTCGTGCCTGGGGACACATTTCCAGTCAATAGATAGGAAGAGAACGCGGGGGGGGCATAATAGCTGGCCGTATTGAGGCGGCTCCCATCCTTTAGCTGGCTGCGGATATATTCTTGCACCACCATTTTCACATAATCCCGATAGGCGGCCTGCACTTCCGGCTCCAACAGCAGGTTGGCGTCGAAGGTATTGAGGGCAACCAGATTCCAGTCGTTGGCCATTTCATAGAAACCGTTGATACGTACCAGCCGGCAGGCTTCCCAGTAAGGGTCACCTACCGCGGTTACCGGGATCCAATTGCCCGGGACGCCGCTGGAATGGCCATGAGGACCATGGCCGGCCTGCCATTTCATGAGATCGTACCAGTTGCCGAATTCATGGGCGCTGCCGTCGAAGTGATGGGCACAGCAGCGTCCGCAGAGGGGATCCTGGTGATTGGCCGGTGTCCCTCGTATCTTGCTGGCCGAGCCCCCCTGGAGCCAGTAGGCAATCCCCCCGGAAACGGAGCGCTGCGCGGGCAAACTGGCATTGTCGCTGCTTGTGATGGTACAAGCACAGGACACCGAGACCAGCTCCTGTTCCTGCTGAGTGATATTGGCACCATCATAGACCAAGGTACTGAAGCTGACCCTGGTGCTTTCACTACTGCCTGGTCTGGCCATCTTGGGCAGGGGCTGGCTGGTTTCCTGCTTGAGGCCACCGCCCAGATCCACGGGAATCACGGCTGGAAAGGTACCGGGAGCATGGCGTACATCGGGTCCCCCCATCCCCAGGCCCATCTTGTCACTTCCCGTACCGAAGGGGCCGCTGCCGATAGACAGATGGGGTGATAGCACCGATTCGAGCCGCAAGCTCCCGCCGCCATCGGGCTGGCTCCAGCCTACGGTGATGTCGATCGCCTTCTTCCCGGAGGCCACCCCCGAAGGGAGCGGTGTCACCCAGGCGCCGCCGTCCCAGACATAGTCGATCACTCCCCATTCGATGGCATAGTCGGTATCGTCCACCCGGACCGATTCGGGAGCGCTGCTGCTGGCTATGGCCTGGTAATCGGCGATACGGCCAAACCCCCTCAGTTCATCGAGTTTCGACTCGGCCAGGCGCAGGGCCACTTCTCGGTAACGACCGTCCCGGCTGTATTCCAGGTATACCTTGTGCAGTTGCAGCAAAGAGCCGGCCGTGACCGCCACCAGAATAAAGGCAATCACCACCTCGACCAAACCGAACCCCGCCTGCTTTTTCATTGCCTACTCCCAGTCCTTCCAACTGCCGGGCACATAGCTGAAGGAGACAAAGGGAGCTTCCCCGCTCGGTCTTCCCTGGCAGTAATTGATATTGCAAAGCACCTCCGGGTCGTAGACGGCGGCATAATGACCATTGGGGAGATCGATACTGTTATGATTGGCCAGCATCATGCCGAAGAATTTGGCGCCACCATTGATGGTTATTTTATATTCGTCTGCTCCCGAGGGATCGGTATCATAGGCAAATACCAGGCCATAAACCTGGCTGTTGGCGTTGATGGTCAGGTTGCTGTCCTTGGTAATCAGCACCACGGGCGCTTCTCGGGTTCCAATAGAGCCGATGGTGCAGTTTTGGACGCTTTCCACGATAAAAACGCCGGCACCGCCGGTGATCCTGGGATCGCTGCAGCTGTTGACGATCGCCGTGGCCTGCGATTCGATCCTGGCCCAACCTTCGGCGCTATCCGGCTCCCCGAAAACATACTCCACCAGGTCATCGGGAAAATCGGGGGCGTTGGCGACGATATCCGGTCCGATAATGGTTTCGCTGCCCGATTTGTAGCTGTAGGCATTATCCTTGTTGCAGCCACCGTTGTGATATTCGTCCAGGCCGCAGGTCGTGGCACTGCCGCCGATATCGACGCCCCCGGCCGACCAGATCGACACGGGGATACCGGGTCCGCCGCCGTTGGGGTTGGCCACTATGGTAATGGTGCCGTTGGCAGGAAGGGTTCCGGCCACCATCAAGGGACCGGCCGGCCCTGAGTTATTCGGGTTCAGGATACCCCTCTCCGCCACCTGAACGGTGACAACAGCCTCGGCACCGCTGTCCAGGGTCGCCCGGGAGAGGATATCGCTGACCCCGGGCACCCCGTTGGGCATGATGGTCACCTGGTAGCTGCCACTGGCAGAGGCGGTGGCGATACTGCCGGAGATGGCCGTGGCGGCGGGCTCGACCTTGAGCTCCGCCATGGCCTCGGCGATACCTTTTTCGGCCGCCGCCATGACCACCCGGTATTCGATTTCGTTCAGGGTCAGGCGCTTGTCGGCGATCAACACCTTGCCGATAAAGGCCGATACCGCCGCCAGTGTCGACAGCAGTATCAGGGTGACCGCCAGGGTGATGAATCCACAGCGCCTGGCGTGGTTTATATCAGTAGCCATCGTTTCTTATCCTTACCCGCCGCTCCAGGCTGAGGGACAGGTCCGGATTTCTGGCATGAGTGGCGGAAATACTTATATTCACTGCCCTGACTCCGGTAGGGTTACTGCCGGGAACCAGTTTGAAATTCAGGCTGTCGATCACGACTTCGGTGCTCGATATCAATTGGTTACCACCGGAGCCACAATCGGTACTGGTCAATGCCGAGGAAACCGAGCTGTCCTTTACCCTCAACTGCCTGCTGGAGGTGATATGACTGTAAATCCTGCCGATACTCGTACCCCCTTCCGTATCCCGGTATTTGACCCGAATACAACTGGCCATCGTCGAAGGCGCCGGCCAAAGATCCTTTTCCGTCGAGAAAGTGTAGGCCGAGGCACTGGGAGGGCTGCTGCCGACCAGAGCGACCGCGTCTGGGTCGTACCCCGCCCGCTGGATATCCCGGGCGATAATATCGGTCACCGCCTGCACATCCTGGTTCAGGCGGGACAGCATCAGGGTGGTATTGCCGGAGACGATCACGGCGGTGAACAGGGAAATGGCGCTGGCCACCACCACCAGGCCCGCCACCAGCGACACCAGCATTTCCACCAGGCTCATACCGCTTTGGCGCCGCGGGTTCAGCATGGCGGCACCCCCAGCAGGCTGTCGTCGGAGCAGGTGCGGATAATGCCGTTATTCCAGGTTTTTACCACCATCGCCACTTGCTTGCCGGCATCGGACAGAGTGATATTGCCGGCGATAAGGGTATTACGCCGGGGCTGAAAGGTAATCCGGCGGCCACTATAGCTATCGGTAATATTGAGGGTAACAGCAGGAAAATTCTGCCCGTCGACATTTTCCAGCACCGTGCCGGAGCAATCGGCGGAATCGTGCAGCTTATAGCTCCAGTCGACGCTACCCGAACCGCTGAAGCATACCGTCACCGGCCGATTGCGTTTGACCGCTTCGCTCCGCGCCAGTTGCAGATCCGCGTAGACGGCCATGCCGGCGCTGCGCACCAGATACTGCTGGCGCAACGTCTGGAAGCCGGGCACGGCAACCACCAGCAGTACCGCCAAAACGGCAATACCGACCAAGAGCTCGACCAGCGTGAGACCTGTGTGACCCCGTGTCATCTTATTCTCCCTGGTGGCACCGAAGCGCCCCTGCGAAAAACGCAGTGTGGGTTAAGCTTGATCCAAGGAATGTTTTTCGACAAGGAAGAAGCGCATGGCAGGGAGACAGGGCTTCACCCTGGTAGAGTTGATGATCACGGTGGCGATACTGGCGATCATCACCGCCATCGCCTACCCCTCATTGTCCAGTTACCTGATAAAGAGCAAGCGTACCGAGGCGATCCAGGCGCTCTACCGGATGCAGTTACAACTGGAGGAACTGCGTATCTCTCACCCGACCTACGACAAGGCCGCTGACAACCTGATCAGTCCCACCGAAAACGCCCACTACAGCTTCAGCGCCTCGGCTTCCGGCGCCGGCTATACCCTTACCGCCACCGCCAAGGAGGGCTCCAGCCAGCAAAACGACAAGGAAGGCGGCATCCCTTGCAGCGAGCTGACCCTGGATCGGGAGAACAACAAGACGCCCGGCGAATGCTGGCGTTGACTTAAGGTGGGGGAAAACCGGGAGCGGGCCAGATGCCGATGGTCGCACCATCGGCATCTGGCGGGTGACGCAGGCGATCAGGAAACCGGTTTGACCTTGAGTTCGGCCGGGACTTCAAAGACGATGTTTTCTTCCCGTCCCGGGTGTTCCACCACGGAGCGTCCCCCCAGTTGCCGCAGGTGATCGATCACCTCCTGCACCAGCACTTCGGGTGCCGAAGCCCCGGCGGTGACCGCCACCCGGGCCACGCCGTCGAGCCAAGTGCCATCGATCATTTCGACACAGTCGATCAGATGGGCGCGGGTGCCGACTTTCTCGGCCAGTTCGCGCAGGCGATTGGAGTTGGAGGAGTTACGTGACCCCACCACCAGCATCAGATCCACCTTGGCAGCCAGCTCCCGCACCGCGTCCTGGCGGTTCTGGGTGGCGTAGCAGATGTCGTCCTTGCGCGGCCCTTCGATGGTAGGGAAGCGCAGCCGCAGGGCGTCGATCACATCCGAGGTTTCGTCCACGCTCAGGGTGGTCTGGGTCACGAAGGTGAGGTTATCCGGGTGTTTGACCTCGAGCTGCGCCACATCGGCCGGGCTTTCCACCAGGTACATGCCACCCTCGGTGCTTTCATACTGGCCCATGGTGCCCTCCACCTCCGGATGGCCGGCATGGCCGATCAGGATGGTTTCAATGCCTTTCTTGCTGGCCCGGTGCACCTCCATATGCACCTTGGTCACCAAGGGGCAGGTGGCGTCGAAGACCTTGAGTCCCCGCTTTTTGGCCTCTTCCCGCACCGCCTTGGACACACCATGGGCGGAGAAGATCACGATATTGCCGTCCGGCACCTGGTCCAGCTCATCCACGAACACCGCGCCCGCATCCTTGAGCTTGTTCACCACATAGCGGTTGTGCACCACCTCGTGACGCACGTAGATGGGCGCCCCGAATTTTTCCAGGGCGCTCTGCACTATGCTGATGGCCCTGTCCACACCGGCGCAAAAACCGCGAGGATTGGCGAGTAAAATATCCATGTCAGGCTCCGGGTTGATCGACGGCCAGGATCTCCACCTCGAAGGTCACCTGATGACCGGCCAGGGGATGGTTGAAGTCCACGGTGACCGAATCCCCGGCCACACCGCGTACGATGCCGGGAATTTCGGCGCCGTTGGGCTGGGTAAAGGACAGGATGGCGCCTTCCTCCAGCTCCATGTCGGCAGCGAAACGGCTGCGTTCCATATGATGGATATTGTCCGGGTTGACCGCCCCGAAGGCGTCATCCGGTCCCAGCTCGAAGCTCTTCTTGGCACCGGCTTCCAGCCCCAGCAGGCAGGCCTCGAAGTTGGGGGTCAGGCTGCCGTCCCCCATCTGCAGCTTGGCGGGCTTGCCATGCAGCTGGGTACTGTCGGCCACCGAGCCGTCTTCCAGCTTGATGGTGAAGTGAAACAGCACCTCGCTGCTCGGACCTATCTGTTTGCTCATTGGGGGCTGTCCTTCCTGAAACTGTCGATGATGATCATGGCGGCACCGACGAAGATAAAGCTGTCGGCCAGGTTGAAGGCGGGCCAATGCCAGTTGCCCACGTAGAAGTCGAGAAAGTCCACCACATGGCCAAGCGCCAGGCGGTCGATCACGTTGCCGATGGCACCGCCGATGATCAGCGCATAGGCCGCCGGCAGCCAGCGTGCGCTCCTGGGTGCCTTGTACATCCAGATGCTGAGCAATATGGTCACGGCGAAGGCCAGGCCGGCGAAGAACCAGCGCTGCCAGCCGCCCTGATCGGCCAGGAAGCTGAACGCCGCGCCCGGGTTGTATACGTGCACCAGGTTGAAGAAGGGGGTGATTTCCACCCCCGGATAGCCGTAGTCCAGGTAAGACACGGTGAGCCACTTGGTGACCTGATCCAGCACCATGGCCACGATGGCCAGCCACCACCAGCGCAGTCCGGTATCGAACAATGACTTCATCAGGCAAACCGGCGAACTTCGCCGTCTCCCGCCACATTGGACACGCAGCGACCGCAGATGCCGTCGTGGCCCTCATGGCTGCCTACATCGTCCACATGGTGCCAGCAACGGCCGCACTTGTCGGCGCCACTCTTGCTCACCCCGACTTTCAACCCGGGCACCTCGGTCTCGGCGGCGCCTTCGGCCTCGGCCAGCGGCTTGACCACCGCCCTGGAGGTGAGCATCACGAAGCGCAGTTCGTCCTCCAGCCGGCTCAGCCTGGTGGCCAGGGCATCGTCGGCAAACAGGGTGATCTCGGCTTCCAGAGCAGCCCCGATGACCTTATCGTTACGGGCGGTTTCCAGCGCCTTGTTCACCGCCTGCCGTACCTTCAGCAGCTCGGCCCAGTAGGCATCGTTCAGTTGCTCGCCTTCGGCCAGGCCGAAGAGGCCGTCATAGAACTCCTGGGTGAACACGAAGCGATCCCGCTCGCCCGGCAGCAGGGCCCAGATTTCGTCGGCGGTAAAGCTCATGATCGGCGCCATCCAGCGCACCAGGGCCTCGACGATATGGTACAGGGCGGTCTGGCAGGAGCGGCGCGCCTGGCTGTCGGCCTTGGCGGTGTACTGCCGGTCCTTGATCACGTCCAGGTAGAAGGAGCCCATTTCCACCGAGCAGAACTGCATCAGCTTCTGGGTCACCTGGTGGAAGTTGTACTCGTCATAGGCCTTGGTGATCTCCTGCTGGATAGACTGGGCCCGGCCCACCGCCCAACGGTCGATTACCACCATGTCTTCCGGTGCCACCATATCGGTGGCCGGGTCGAAGCCACTCAGGTTGGCCAGCAGGAAACGGGCGGTATTGCGGATGCGGCGGTAGGCGTCGGCGCTGCGCTTCAGGATCTCGTCGGAGACGGTCATCTCGCCGGAGTAGTCGGTGCTCGCCACCCACAGCCGCAGTATGTCGGCACCCAGCTTGTTCATCACTTCCTGGGGGCTGACCACGTTGCCGATGGACTTGGACATCTTGCGGCCCTGGCCGTCCACGGTAAAGCCGTGGGTCAGTACCTGGCGGTAAGGAGCATGGCCCTTCATGGCGGTGGAGATCATCAGCGACGACATAAACCAGCCCCGGTGCTGATCCGAGCCTTCCAGGTACATGTCGGCGGGGTAGCCCTGGAATTCGGGGCGTACATCCACCACGGAGGCGTGGGTAGAGCCGGAGTCGAACCACACGTCCAGGGTATCCAGCACCTTCTCGTACTGGTCGGCCTCCTCACCCAGCAGTTCGGCGGGATCCAGATCCCACCAGGCCTGGATACCGGCTTTTTCCACCCGTTTGGCCACTTGTTCCATCAGCTCGGTGGCGCGGGGATGCAGGGCCTGGGTGTCCTTGTGCACGAACAGGGCGATAGGCACCCCCCAGGTACGCTGGCGGGAGATACACCAGTCGGGGCGGTTTTCCACCATGGCCTCGATACGGCTCTGGCCCCATTCGGGTACCCACTGTACCTTGCGGATTTCGCTCAACGCCTGGCTGCGCAGCCCGGCCTGTTCCATGCTGATGAACCACTGGGGCGTGGCGCGGAAGATAATGGGCGTCTTGTGGCGCCAGCAGTGCGGATAGGAGTGGTTATAGGCTTCGTGGTGCAACAGGGCACCGCGCTCCTTGAGCACCTCCACCACGGCGTCGTTGGCCTTGAACACATGCTGGCCGGCGAACAGTTCGGTATCGGGCAGGTAGACACCGTTGCCGCCCACCGGATTGGCCACTTCCAGGCCGTACTTCTGACCGACCACGAAGTCTTCCTGGCCGTGGCCGGGGGCGGTATGCACGGCGCCGGTGCCGGAGTCGGTGGTTACGTGCTCGCCCAGTACCACGGGTACATCGTAATCGTAAAACGGGTGGCAAAAGCGCTTGAGCTCAAGCGCCGCCCCCTGGCAGTAACCCAGGTTGTGGTAGTGGGCGATACCGGCGCGGTCCATCACGTCCTTGACCAGGTCGGCGGCCAGGATCAGCCGCTCGGGGTGTTCCCCTTCCACCTGAACCAGGGCATAGTTGAGCTCGGCATGCAGGGCCACGGCCCGGTTGGCCGGAAGGGTCCAGGGGGTGGTAGTCCAGATCACCAGCGACACCGGGCCCTGGCCTCCATGACCATCGGCACAATCGAAGCTGGCCACGGCGGCGGCTTCATCCGCCGCCCGGAAGCGTACGTCGATGGCCGGGGAGCGCTTGTCTTCGTATTCCACTTCAGCTTCCGCCAAGGCCGAACCGCAGTCGGTACACCAGTGCACCGGCTTGGAGCCCTTGTGCAGGTGGCCATTGTCGATGATCTTGGCCAGGGAACGGATGATGTTGGCCTCGGTGTCGAAGTTCATGGTGAGGTAGGGATTGTCCCAGTCTCCCAGCACTCCCAGGCGGATGAAGTCGGTTTTCTGTGCCTCGATCTGTTCCTTGGCGTAGGCGCGGCAGGCCTCGCGGAATTCGGCGGCGGAGACTTTCACGCCGGGCTTGCCAACCTTGCCTTCCACTTTCAGTTCGATGGGCAGGCCGTGGCAGTCCCAGCCGGGAATGTAGGGGGAATCGTAGCCCAGCAGGCCCTTGGACTTGATGATGATGTCTTTGAGGATCTTGTTGACCGAGTGACCGATATGAATGCTGCCGTTGGCGTAGGGAGGACCGTCGTGCAGAATAAACGGTTTTTTGCCGTTCTTGGCGCGACGTACCGCACCGTACAGGTCCTGCTCATACCAGCGCTTGAGCATTTCCGGCTCGCGCTGAGCCAGGTTGCCGCGCATGGGAAACTCCGTTTCGGGCAAATTCAGGGTATTTTTATAGTCGCTCATGGATCCTACATTCCGTTCGGTTCTGATGGCGCCAGCCCGAGCCAGTGTCGGGCGGCGGCGGCATCGCGTTGAATTTGCTCCTTTAACAGCGCAAAGGAAGCGAATTTTTGCTCGTTCCGCAATTTATGGCGGAGCTCTACTTCCACCTGCCGACCGTACAGATCGCCGGCAAAGTCAAACAGGTGGACCTCCAACAGGGCGCGGGCACCACTGACGGTGGGTTTGTGACCGATATTGGCCACCCCGGGGTAGTGCCGGCCGTCGAGCAGCAGCTCCACCGCATAGACCCCGGACACCGGTATCACCTGGCGTTTGAGCGCCACATTGGCGGTGGGGAAGCCGATGGTCCGCCCCAGTTTGGCGCCATGGGCCACCCGCCCGCACAGGCTGAAGGGACGGCCCAGCATCTGGGTGGCGTCATCCAGTCGATCCTGCGCCAGTGCCTCGCGGATCAGAGTGCTGCTGACCCGTTGACTGTTCATCCGCCAGCTTTGCGTACTGACCACGTCGAAGTCGAAGGCTCGCCCGGCACGGGTCAGCAGTTCAAAATCCCCGCCCCGGTTCTTGCCGAAACGAAAGTCGTCCCCCACCACCAGGAAGCGCACCCCCAGCCTGTCTACCAGCAGACCGCGGATAAAATCATCCGGTGACTGGGCGGCAAAGGCGCCGTTGAAACGCACGCACAGCAGGCGGTCTATCCCCAACCGGGCCAGATGCAGGTATTTTTCACGCAACCGGGTCAGCCGCGGCGGTGCCTCGGTGCCGGTAAACAGCTCTTGCGGCTGGGGCTCGAACACCATGACACAGGCCGGCACCTTCAAGCGACGCGCCTGCTCGGTCAGGCGGCGCAACACCGCCTGATGCCCCAAATGCACACCATCAAAGTTACCGATGGTCAGCACACAGCCACGATGCCATGGTTTGATGTTGTGAATGCCGCGAATAAGCTCCATAGATCCCGCTGCCGGCCCCTGCAAATCGGCGGATTATACCTCAGCCGGCCTTAAGGATCAGCCTTTGCTACCCGGTTTTGAAGTGCTTAATCCGAACCCCGCCCAACAGCAACAGGACACCGTAACACAGGGCACCGGCCCCGATATAGCCGAACAGATGCAGACTGCTGCTCAGCAGACCCCACCCGGCCCATACCGCCAGCGGCGGCGACAGCCACCATAACAGCCCCGCCATGCCACTGCCGGCCAACGCGACCTTGATGGCAAACAGCCAGGTTTCCCTGCTGGGATGGTATACCCCGCGCCGATGCAGCCCCCAGGCCAGCAGCCCGGCATTGAGTATGCCCGACAGGGCCGTGGCCAGGGCCAACCCGACATAACCGAGGGGGAAAATCAGAATGGCGTTGAACACCATATTGGCCACCATGGCGATGATGCCGAAACGCACCGGCGTCTTGGTGTCCTGGCGGGCATAGTAACCCGGCGCCAGCACCTTGATCAGCATAAAGGCCTGCAGCCCCAGGCCATAGGCCACCAGGCTCTTGCCTGCCGCCGAAACCTCTTCCATACCGAATTCGCCACGCATGAACAGCACCCGCAACATGGGCTCGCTCAACACGATCAGTCCCAGCATGGCGGGAAACCCCATCAGCAGCACCATGCGCACCCCCCAGTCCATGGTGGCGGCGAAGCCGTCCCTGGCATCATCCACATGGCGGCTGGACAGGGCCGGCAGGATCACGGTGGCGATAGCGATACCAAACAGCCCGAGTGGAAATTCCAGTAACCGGTCCGAATAGTACAGATAACTGATGGAGCCGGTGGCCAGGAAAGAAGCCAGCATGGTGTCGAACAGCAGGTTCACCTGGCTGACCGATACCCCGAACAGGGCCGGGATCATCAGGGTACGGATTTTCACCACTCCCGGGTGGTACCAGGCCCAGCGCGGCCGTACCAGCAGATGCAAGCGGGCCAGGAAGGGAAACTGGAACAAAAACTGGAGCAACCCGCCGGCAAAGACGCCGATGGCCAGCCCCAGCTCGGGCTGGGCCATTCGCGGAGACAGCCAGAACGCCGCCGCGATCAGCGCCACATTGAGGAACACCGGGGTGAAGGACGATACCGCAAACTTGCCGAAGGTATTGAGAATGGCGCCGGCCATGGCGGTGAAGCTGATAAACCACAGGTAGGGAAAGGTGATTTTCAGCAGCAACGAGGCCAGTTCGAACTTGTGTGCCTCGGGCCCGCCCTTCAGCCATTCCATAAACCAACCCGCGCCGAACAGGGCGGTAACGGCACCCGAGCCGATGATGCCCGCCAGGGTCACCAGGGTCACGATCAGCCCCAGGGTGCCGGACACCGCCGCCAGCAAGTCCTGGGTATCCTTGAAACTGCGGGTCTGCTTGTATTCGGTCATGACCGGCACGAAAGCCTGGTTGAAGGCGCCCTCGGCAAACAGCCGGCGCAAAAAGTTCGGAATACGGTTGGCAAAGAAAAAGACGTCGGCCGCCGCCCCGGCCCCCATCAGGTTGGCGATCACCACATCACGTACCAGGCCCAACACCCGGGAAACCAGGGTCATGGTGGACACAATCAGCCCCGATCGTAGAAGCGCCTTGCTCAAAATGAAAACCTCGTGGTAAGAAAATTGCTGAATGCAGGGGAATGCTGCTAGAATCCGGCCGACAGTTTAACCCCCTGCCCTGTGCCTGGCCACAGGGCGGTGTTTATTTGCACAAATCAATTGACAATCAGCGGTGAAAAAGGCATATTCCTCGGCCTTTTAAGAACACTCGCTAAGACAGTTTTAGGAGTTTTACCTTGGCTAATATTAAATCTGCTAAGAAACGCGCGATTCAAGCAGAGAAACGCCGTAAGCACAACGCCAGCCGCCGCTCCATGGTGCGCACCTACGTCAAGAAAGTAGTTGCTGCCATCGCTACCGGTGACAAAGCGAACGCTCAACAAGCTTTCAACGCCGCTCAGCCGCTGCTGGACCGCATGGCTACCAAAGGCCTGATCCACAAGAACAAGGCTGCTCGTCACAAGAGCCGCCTGAACGCCCAGATCAAGGCTCTGTAATCGAGACTTGCTCCAAGCGCTAAAAAAACCGGCCTTGGCCGGTTTTTTGTTGCCTGCTAGACGGTGACACCGGGGCGTCAAGCAGAACACCGAAGTCGTGTGCATCCCTCACGCCTTACCCCTCACGGCAGTAAAGCTTGTGCAGCAGGGCGATCACTTCCCGTACCTCTTCGCTTTTCAGCGAATAAAAAACGGTTTGCGCCTCTTTCCGGGTTTGCACCAGATCGTCGTTGCGCAGAATGGCCAGATGCTGGGACAGCGCAGACTGGCTCAGGCCCAGGTGCTGGTTCATCTCCCCCACCGACAATTCCTTGTCGAGCAAATGACACAAAATAAACAGCCGGCGCTCATTGGCCAACGCCTTGAGCAACTTGACCGCCTGGGTGGCGTTGGCCTCCATTTCTTCCATATTCAATGCCATCATGGTGTCCACATTCAGATTTTCAACTCAGTTCACTGTCAAAGGTTGCCGGAGGCGTAACCGCGGAAAAATCGTCCAGTCCGGAGAACAGCGAGGTGAAGTCACTCTCGCACAACCGTTTAACCGCCGGGTGCTGGATCATCCGCTCGGCAAAAATGACATAATACTCTTCCTTCAATTCTTCCACCCGGCCAATTTCGATTACCGGCTGGTACTGCAGAATCGCATCCCGGTAAATGGCCGGGGCGACAAAAATCCCCTGATTGAAAAAACCGAAGGCCTTCATCAGGGCCGCATCATCAAACTCTCCCAGGATCTGTGGCTTGAGCCCCTGCACCTCCAGCCAGTGACGCAGTTGTCGTCCCATGGCGGTACGTCGCCCCGGGATCAATAACCGCCGCTCCTCCAGACAGGCGGGAAAAGGCCGGGTAGGCAAGGGTTCGCGGCAGTAGAAACCGATATCGCACTCGCCCAGCTTTTTGGACAACAACCCCGCGTGCTGGGCCGAGTCCACCGGACAATCGGACAGTATCATGTCCAGCTTGTGCTGGCTGAGCTGCTCCAGCAGCATCTCGTGGGTGGACTCGTAGCAACGTAGGTGGATGGAGCCGTCGTTGGGGATCACCGACAGCAACACCCGGCTGGCCAGGCGCTTGGACAGGGCATCGGCGATACCCACCTCGAACACCAGGTGGTCTTCCTTGCGATAGTTGACGATATCCAGCATCTCGTAGGACAGGCTGAACATGCGATCCGCATACTGGAATACCAGTTGCCCCAGTTCGCTCGCCTCCAGTTGCCGGCCCTTGCGCTTGAACAGCTTGCCGCCCAGGCGCTGCTCCAACTGACGGATCTGCCCCGTCACCGTCTGGGGAGTCAGGAACAGGGCCTCGGCGGCCTTGGTCACCGAGCCCTTCTTCTGGGTCATCCAGAAATAATACAGGTGGTTGTAATTCAGGTGTGACAAAGCACCATCTCCCATGGATTCAGGCCCCATCATAATGAAAGCGGCCGGGTTTGAATACCCGGCCGACAGGGCAAAGCAGTCACAGCCCTTCAGACCAGTTGCGTGTACACCTGCTCTTCATGTGCCGGCACTTTTTGCGGCAGCACCCATTTCAGCATCAAGTAACCGGCAACGGCCGACATGCTGGATCCCATCAGAATGCCGAGCCGCGCCAGGTTGGCCAGTTGGGCCTGCTCGGCAAAGGCCAGCGACGAGATAAAGATGGACATGGTGAAACCGATGCCGCACAGCACCGACACCGCGAAGATCTGCCGAAAACCGACGCTGCCCGGCAACTGGGCGTAGCCCAGGCGCACCGCCAGCCAGCAGAACAGAAAGATCCCCATGGGCTTGCCCACCAGCAGCCCCACCATGATGCCAAGGGGCAGGGACGAGGACAAAGCGGTGAACGACAACCCTTCAAGTGACACGCCGGCGTTCGCAAAGGCGAACAGCGGCAGTATCAGGAAGGCACACCAGGGGTTGAGAAACTGCTCCAACTGCTTGGACGGCGAGAAACGATGGCCGTAGAGCGGGATCAGAAAACCCAGTATCACTCCAGCCAGGGTGGCATGGAAGCCCGACTTCAGCACCGCCACCCAGACGATCCAGCCCAACAATAAATAGGGCACCAAGTTGCACACTCGGGCCCGGTTCAGCCACATCAGGCCGACAATGCCCAGGCCGCCTGCCAGCAATGCCGTCAGATCCACGCCATGGTTGTAAAACAGGGCAATGATGATAATGGCCCCCAGATCATCGATGATCGCCAGGGCCAGCAGGAACACCTTGAGATTGAGCGGCACCCGCTTGCCCAGCAGCATCATTACCCCCAAGGCAAAGGCGATATCGGTGGCAACCGGAATAGCCCAGCCGCCCTGGTTGGCCGGCTCGCCGAGATTCAGCAACATGAACCAGAGCGCGGGAAACAGCATGCCACCAATGGCGGCCAGCACTGGGAGCATGGCCTTTTCGCGGGTACAGAGCGCCCCCTCCACCATCTCCCGCTTGACCTCGAGTCCCACCAGCAAAAAGAATACCGCCATCATGCCGTCGTTCACCCACAGCAGCAATGGCTTGTCCAGATTCAATGCGCTGATGCGCAGTTGGATACGGGTATTGAGTAATTCCTGATAGACACCGGCCAGAGCGGTGTTGGCCATCAGCATGGCGATCAGGGCGGCGATGATCAGCAGCATCCCGGCAGCCGATTCCATGGCCAGAAAGCGTTTAAGCACATGAGACATATTTGAGCTCCTTCTCAAAGAACAGGCCCGAGTGCAATCAGCTTGTTACAGAGGCAGTAATCGGTTTTTTCTAATCAACACCTCGGGAAAAACGAACCAAAGAGCAAAACGACTCATCAATGCCGATGTAATCGAAATATTAAACTCAAGTAAAGCTTTATTGAAAAACAAAAATCCGTCAAATGGCTACAGGTGCTTTTATATGAGGGTGAGGATAATAATCCTCCAGAATAAAATCCTAATTAACATATTCAAACAGTGATGCCGGGCGGCGTGCCAAGCGTATTCTGGGTAAAGGTCTTGGCTCGCGGCCGAGCTGCAGTCGGGCCTGCTCCAGATGGTTGCAATTGAGCTGTGACAAAGCACCATCTCCGATGGAGACAGGGCCCATCATAATAAAAGCGGCCGGGCTTCCATGCCCGGCCGCCTGCTGGATCACGCCGGCAGCTCAGACCCGAACCGACTCCCCGGCTGTCGCCGGTCGGGCCCGAGGCAGGGCCAGGTGCAGCATGGCGTAGCCGATCAGGGCCGCCAGGGTCGAGCCCAGCAGTATCCCCAGTCGGGACAGGTTGGCCAAGTCGGCGTGGCCGCCGAAGGCCAGGGAGGTGATGAAGATGGACATGGTGAAGCCGATGCCGCACAGCACCGAGACCGCGAAGATCTGCCTGAAGCAGACGCCTGCCGGCAACTGGGCGATGCGCAGCTTCACCGCCAGCCAGCTGATCAGGAAGACCCCCATGGGCTTGCCCACCAGCAGTCCCATTATCACCCCCAACGGCAGGGCGGAGGAAAGATCGCCCAGCGACAGCCCCTGCAAGGACACGCCGGCATTGGCGAAGGCGAACAGCGGCAGGATCAGGAAGGCACACCAGGGATGCAGGGCATGCTCCAGCCGCTTGGAGGGAGAGCCGCCGGCATGATAAAGGGGCACCAGAAAGCCCAGCAGCACCCCGGCCAGGGTAGCGTGGATACCGGATTTGAGCACCGCCACCCAGACCACCAGCCCCAGCAGCAGGTAGGGAGCCAGGCTGCCGACCCGGCTGCGGTTGAACAGTAGCAGTCCGACGATGGCGAGCAGGGCTATCCCGAGAGGAGGCAGGGAGAGGCCATGGCTGTAGAACAGGGCGATGATGAGGATCACCCCCAGATCGTCGATGATGGCCAGCGCCAGCAGGAATACCTTGAGGCTCAGGGGCACCCGCTTGCCGAGCAGGGCCATCACCCCCAGGGCGAAGGCAATGTCGGTCGCGGCGGGAATGGCCCAGCCGTTCTGGGTCAGGGGATCGTCGGCATTGAACAGCAGGAACCAGAGGGCCGGAAAGACCATGCCGCCGAGGGCCGCCAGGGCGGGAAAGATCGCCTGCTCCCGGCGGGACAGAGCTCCTTCCACCAGCTCGCGCTTGACCTCAAGGCCGATCAACAGGAAGAACAGCGCCATCAGGCCATCGTTCACCCACAACAGCAGCGGCTTGTCCAAATCCAGGGCGCTGATGCGCACCTGGACCCGGGTATCGAGAAAGGAGCTATAGAGATGGGCCCAACCGCTGTTGGCCAACAGGATCGCAGCCAGGGCCGCCAGGATCAGCAGGATACCACTGGCCGATTCCATGGCCAGAAACCGCTTCAATACGTTTGACATAGATGAGACTCAAAGACTCGGAATAATCCGAGTCTAATCAGCTCATCTGGACAGGAGTAATCGGTTGTTTCTGCTTGAAAGATCGATAAAACCGATCATTTTTACAATTAAACACTACTATATCCGATATAAAACAGATCCTGCCACCAACTCCAACATTGTTAACAGTAAAAATACCGCTTAAATGGCCACAGGCGCCTTGATATGGGGATGCGGTTCATAACCGTCGAGAATGAAATCCTCGAACGCATAAGCGAACAGGGACTCGGGCTTGCGGGCCAGGCGCAGGGTCGGCAGCGGCCGGGGCTCACGACTCAGTTGCAGCCGGGCCTGCTCCAAATGGTTGCGGTACAGGTGCACGTCGCCCCCGGTCCAGACAAAGTCACCCACCTCCAGCCCCGCCTGCTGGGCCAGCATATGGGTCAGCAGGGCGTAGCTGGCGATGTTGAAAGGCAGCCCCAGGAACACATCGCAACTGCGCTGGTAGAGCTGGCAGGAGAGCTTGCCGCCGGCCACGTAGAACTGGAACAGGGCATGGCAGGGCGCCAGCGCCATCTGCTCCAGCTCGCCCACGTTCCAGGCCGAGACGATAATGCGGCGGCTGTCAGGATTGTGTTTGATGGCATCCAGAGCCTGGCTGATTTGATCGATTACCTTGCCATCCACCCCCTGCCAGCTGCGCCACTGGTGGCCATAGACCGGGCCCAGATCGCCGTTGCCATCGGCCCATTCATCCCAGATGCGAACCCCATGCTGCTTGAGGTAGCCGATATTGGTATCCCCGTTCAGGAACCACAGCAGTTCGTGGATGATCGATTTCAGATGGCATTTCTTGGTGGTCACCAGAGGAAAGCCTTCCCGCAGATTGAAGCGCATCTGATGACCAAATACCGACAGGGTGCCGGTACCGGTGCGGTCTTCTTTTTGCTCGCCCTGATCCAGAATGTGCTGCATCAGCTCCAGGTAGGCTTTCATGCGGTTTTTTCTCCGTTGGCAAACCAGTGGGAACGGCGGCAGGCCGCCCATATCATGATAAGACCGGCCACCATCATCGGCATCGACAGCAACTGTCCCATGCTGAACAGGTTGAGATAGAGGCCGAGGTGGGCATCCGGCTCGCGCACGAATTCGACCATAAAGCGGAACAGACCGTAGCACAGCAGGAACAGGCCGGACACTACGCCACGCGGAGCGCGCAGGCGCCAGGCCAGGTTGAGAATGACCAGCAGTACCACCCCTTCCAGAGCGAACTGATACAGCTGGGACGGATGGCGCGGCAGTTCGCCCGCCGCCGGGAAGATAATGCCCCAGGGCACCTCGGTGACCCGGCCCCACAACTCACCGTTGATAAAGTTGCCGATGCGGCCGGCGCCCAGGCCGAAAGGGATCAGCGGGGCGATAAAGTCGGAAACGGCAAAGAAGGTTTTCCTGTGCTTGCGGGCAAACAGCCAAAGCGCAGTAATGACCCCGACCAGGCCACCGTGGAAAGACATGCCGCCGGTCCAGATTTTGATGAGGTAGAGGGGATCGGCCAGGAAGGTATCGAATTGATAGAAGAACACATAGCCCAGGCGACCACCGAGGATAACCCCGAGAAAACCGTAAAACAGAACGTCGGACACCTGATCCCTGGTCCAGCCGGAGCCCGGCTGCGCCGCCCGGCGGTTGGCCATCCACCAGGCAAAGACAAACCCCAGCAGATACATGAGTCCGTACCAGTGGACCGCCAGGGGACCGAGCTGTATGGCGATGGGATCGAACCCGGGAAATACCCAGTGGCTTGCTGACATGCAGTTACCCCGTCAAAAACAAAAGCGGTATTGTGCATGCAATCGCGCCAATCTAAAAGCAGGAACTACGACTCGAAGGTCTATCGCCGAGGGAGACCTATCTGCCGGCGCGCAGCAGCCCGCCCAGGCCCCGCTCTTCCAGGTAACGACCGAAGACGCCCTTGAAAGCGCCGGTATGCTGATGGCTCAAGGCTTCCTGCAACACTTTTTGCAACTCATCGGTGCGGGACTGGCGCACAATGTACTTGATACGCATGATATTGCTGTTGTTCATGCTGAAGCGGCGATAGCCCATGGCCAGCAGTACCAGCACCCCGACCGGATCCCCGGCCAGCTCACCGCAAATGGAAACCGGCTTGGCATAGCGACGGGCCGCGTCGATGATCTGCTGCAAGGCCCGTAATACCGCCGGGTGCATGGCATCATAGATATCCGCCACCCGGCCATTGTTGCGATCCACCGCCAGCAGATACTGGGTCAGATCATTGGTACCCACCGACCAGAAGTCCACCAGTGGCGCCAGCTCCGGCAACTGGTAAAGCAGTGAGGGCACTTCGATCATCACTCCCAGACTGGGGTAGCGGATCACTTCCTGCTGAGTCGCGGTCTCGGCAGACACCTCGCGCCAAGCCCGGTCCAGCAGCCGGCGGGCCACCCGTACCTCGTCCAGGTTGCCGACCATGGGCAGCATGATCGAGAGATTGTCCAGCCCCTGACTGGCGCGCAGCATGGCCTTGAGCTGCACCAGGAAGATCTCGGGATGATCCAGGGTCAGGCGGATACCACGCCAGCCGAGGAAGGGGTTTTCCTCGACGATGGGAAAATAGGGCAGTTGCTTGTCGCCGCCCACGTCCAGGGTCCGCATGCACACCGGTTTGCCCACATAGCTGGTCAGCACCCGGCGATAGTTGGTAGCCTGCTCGTGCTCGGAAGGAAAGCGATCCCGCATCATAAAGGGGATTTCGGTACGGAACAGCCCCACCCCATCGGCGGCATCATTCATGGCAATATCGGTATCGGCGCTCAGGCCCGCATTGAGCAACAGGGACACCGTGACCCCGTCCAGCGTTACCGAGCGCTCGTTGCGCACCGTGGCAAACAACTCGTCCATCTGCGCTTCTTCGGCGATCAGCCGCCGGTATTCACGCAGCACCGACGCCACCGGCTCGACCAGCAACTCGCCACTGTAGCCGTCGACGATCAGCGTACGCTCTTCCAGCAATTCGAAGGAGTGATCGATGCCCATCACCGCAGGGATACCCATGGCCCGGGCCAGGATGGCGGCATGGGAGTTGATGGAGCCCTTCGCCGACACAATACCTTTCAACTTGCCGCGAGGGATCTCGGCGATCAGGGTGGCGCTGATCTCATCCGCCACCAAAATAACAGGCTCCGCCAGGGGCACAGGGCCTTCATCCTCATGGATCAGCCGAGTCAGCAGTCGCTGTCCCAGATCGCGGATATCCGCCGCCCGTTCCCGCAGATAAGGATCGGACATGGTCGAAAACTGGGCGATTTGCTTTTCACAGACCCGCTTGACCGCACTGCCGGCGCGCCAGCCCCGCTCAATCTCTTCTCGGATCAAGCCGATAAACACCGGATCCTTGAGGATATACTGGTACACCTCGAACACCGCAACCGACTCGCTGGCCTGGGACTCCTTGAAGCGCAGGGCCATGCTGTCGAGTTCATCCTCAACCTGGACCAGGACCTTGTCGAAGCGCGCATGCTGCACGCTCGGATCATCCGCCTTGCGCTCCGCTATCTGGTCCAATTCGACCTTGGGGCGCCACACCCAGGCGCGACCGATGGCCACGCCGGGAGAACCGGCCAGGCCACGCAACATGCCGTGCCAATTGGGGGACTTGAGGTTGCCCTTCGCCTCCGCATGGGCAATCACCGTGGCCAGTTGGGAAGCCAGGGTTACCAGGAAGGACTCTTCCCCCTCCTCGAACAGCCGTACTTCTTTTTGCTGCACCACCAGCACGCCCAAGGCCTTACGCTGGTGAATAATAGGCGCGCCCAGGAAAGACTTGAAGGCATCTTCATGGGCTTCGGGCAAGTATTTGAATTTGGGATGGTGCTGGGCATCGGCCAGGTTGATCAGTTCTTCTTTTTCACCAATCAGACCAACGATTCCTTCCCCCAGCGGAATTTTGGCATGCCCTACCGCTTCGGCCGCCAGGCCGTCGGTAGCAGCAAGCAGGTAAGCCTGTTCCAAATCCTGGCGCAGGTAAATGGAGCAGCAATCGACCTTCATGGCTTCACGGGTCTTCCTGACCAGTTCGGTCATGGCTTCGTTAAGATCGGAGCTGGCCGTTACCCGCTGAACGATTTCTCGCAATTCCTTTAACACTGCCGCCTACTCCTTTGTCGATCCGGCTATCGGTACCGTTTGCGCCCGTCTTTACGGCCTTGCTCCGCCATCACAATGGGGGCAAATTCCCTCAGCACCCGTCGATACACTTCCCGTTTGAAAGACACCACCTGCCGCACCGGATACCAGTAGCTGACCCAGCGCCAGTCATCGAACTCGGGATGCCCGTGGCAGCCAAACTCGATGTGTGATTCATGATCCGAATCCAACCGCAACAGAAACCATTTCTGTTTTTGACCTATGCAGACGGGATTGCTGTCCCACCGCACCAATCGCTTGGGTAACTTGTACTTGAGCCAGTGGCGGGTTACCGCCAGCAGGGTCACGTTTTCAGGCCTGAGCCCTATCTCCTCGTACAACTCCCGGTACATGGACTGTTCTGGTGTTTCACCATCGTCCACCCCACCCTGGGGAAACTGCCAGGAGTGTTGCCCGTAGCGTCTGGCCCATAACACCTGGCCTTTGCGATTGCAGATCACTATGCCTACATTGGGACGAAAACCGTCGCCATCTATCACGCAATCACCAGACTAATAAAGCTAACATGAGGATGATTGTTCCATATTCCCCTATTTCCGGCAAATGATGCTGCAGAAGAGAGGATGGCAACCCATGTTGAATAACTTGGTTTTTTGTCAATAGTTATAAACAGAAAAAGGATCATATGGCGATCTTTTTCCCCCAAATCATGTGGATAAGCTTGTGGCAAAAGTTGTATAGCTTATTGATCATAAACGGGACGTCATTTTCACCACTGTGATAAACATCGAAAAAAAACAATTAAATACAAAAAAAATCAAATACTTAAATAATAAAAAAAGGATCTTCCTGGATCTTTGCACAGCTCGGGCCATCACGGTCGCTATGTTAATAAGTCTGATAGCTCAAAGATCAAGCACCGGCAACTTATCCACAGACACGGGGTGAACCAGAGGTTAACAGCAGGAAAAAAATCCTGCTTTTTGACTTTATGCGGGCCGTAAAAATCGATCCTGTGGCTTTCCATCCAGTTATCCAGTATTTCTGTGGATAAGGCTGTGCAACAGCATGTTTATACTCAGGTAAAACCGGTATATCATCTCCTCAGGGTAAAAAACACCAAAGGCAAAACATAATTACATTTAAAATCAACAATTTAAAAAAATAATCAGCGTAGATACCACCAGCGCCCCCAATCCCGGAGAGTGATTAAATTTTGAACAAACCCGTATCCCGCCCTTCCTCCATCGACGCCCTGGTCACGCGGGCCGAGCAACTGGCCGGCCTGCCCTTGGGCGAACTGGCCCGGCGTCTGGTGATCGAAGTCCCTCCCCACCTGCGCCGGGATAAGGGCTGGATAGGGCAACTGCTGGAGCTGGCACTGGGTGCTTCGGCTGGCTCCAAGCCGGAGCAGGATTTTCCCGAACTGGGTGTCGAGCTGAAAACCCTCCCCATCGATAGCAACGGCAAACCGCTGGAAACCACCTTTGTCTGCGTGGCACCACTGACCGATATCGCCGGTCTGCGCTGGGAATACAGTAATGTACGCAATAAGCTGTCCCGCGTGCTGTGGATACCGGTGCTGGGTGAGCGCGGTGTCGCCCCCGCTGACAGGATCATCGGCCAGCCCTTGCTGTGGGAGCCAAGTGAAGAAGAAGAGCGATTATTGCGTCAGGATTGGGAAGAAATCATGGAGCTGATAAGCCTGGGACGAGTGCGGGAGATCACCGCTCGCCACGGCCAGGTGCTGCAACTCAGGCCCAAGGCCGCCAACGGCCGGGCCCTAACCGAAGCGGTTGGCCGGCAGGGGCAACCGATCATGACACTGCCACGCGGCTTTTACCTCAAAACCGGCTTCACCGCCGCCCTGCTGGCCCGCCACTTTATGCTGTAACCGAACCTTCTGTTTTCAGCCGCCAGATCAGCAGTGCCACCAGCAGGATCCAGGGGATCGCCATCAGGTTCAGCCAGCCCCATCCCAACAGCAACACCCCTTGACCGGCAAACAGGCTGCCCACGGCAGCCGCGCTGAACACCAGGAATTCATTGACGCCCTGCACCTTGGCTTTTTCCGCCGGCTGGTAGCTGAAGGTCAGCAAATGGGTGGCTCCGATAAAGGTGAAGTTCCAACCAATCCCCAGCCACAACAGACCCCACCAGTAATGCCAGAAGCCCTGACCGGACAGGTTCACCAGCACGCTCAGCAGCAAGGCGCCGCAGCCCCAAAGGATCACCCTCTGGGTAGAGAAACGGCGGATCAAATGGCCGGTAAAGAAAGAAGGCACGAACATGCCCAACACATGCCACTGGATCACCAGGGCGGTATCGGCGAAACCATGCTGCTGATGATCCATCGCCAGCGGCGTGGCGGTCATCAGCAGCACCATGACGCCGTAGCCGATCATGCCCGAGGCTACCGCAGCCAACAGCAGCGGCTGGCGGAACAGCTCGCCATAGGAGCGCACCGACTCGCTTTTGTTCACCGGTGTCGTCTTGGGCAGGGGCAGCACCAGGATCAACAGCAGCGCCACCATATAAAGGCCGAACAGGCCGTAGAAAGCACCGCCGTAAGGATTGACCTCGTACCAGTCCCGGGACCAGACTGCCAGATTGGGACCTATCACCGCCGCCAGTACACCACCGGCCATGACCAGACTGATGGCTCTGGCATGGAATTGGTGGGCGCAGGACTCAAGGGCGGCAAAGCGATATTGCTGGCCCACCCCGATGGCGATACCGATCAGAAAAGTACCCAGGGTAAACCCGGCCAGACTGACCTGCGCCAGTCCCTGCAGGGCGACCCAGGTACCGAGTAAACCGATTAGATTCCCCGCGACAAAGCCGGCCTTGCGGCCCAGTCGCTGCATCAGGTAGGCGGCGGGCAGGGTCGAGAGGATCAACCCCAGGAACTGGCAGGCCACCGGCAAGGTGACAAGCCAGGGGTCCACGGCCAGGTACTGACCGATCAACGCCGACACCGATACCAACAGAATATTACCCGAGGCAAGCAAAGCCTGGGCGATGGCCAGACCCCAGACAGTAATGGGCATTGAAAAACCTGCAGGATCAATGAGAAAGCGTAATACTAACCAGTATTTTGCTGAATGGACAGCCCGGGCGGCAGAAGAGGAGCAAGGCAGGGTACAAATCAAAAAGCCCGCAATCGCGGGCTTTTTTCGACAGCCGAACCGGCTTGGCTTACTTGCCGTTCTTGGCGGTAAGACGCTCTTTGATACGAGCAGACTTACCGGCACGATCACGCAGATAGTAAAGCTTGGCGCGACGCACAGCACCGCGACGCTTCACTTCCACGCTGCCGATCAGCGGGCTGTGAGTCTGGAAAGTACGCTCAACGCCTTCACCGTTGGAGATTTTGCGAACGGTAAAAGAAGAGTGCAGACCACGGTTACGCTTGGCGATAACCACGCCTTCGTAAGCCTGCAGACGCTCTTTGCCACCTTCGGCAACGCGTACCTGTACACGCACGGTGTCACCCGGACCGAAGTCGGGGATATCGCTGCGCAATTGTTCGTCTTCAAGCTGCTTAATGATGTTGCTCATGATATTTCCTTACCTAGGGTAAACTGAAAACTCTACTGCTTGTCACTGCAATCGCGGACAAATTCGGCAAGAAGCTGCTCTTGCTCGTCAGTCAGAGCTAGGTTATTCAAGAGTTCCGGCCTTCTTAACCAGGTCCGGCCCAATGACTGCTGCATTCTCCAGCGCGCCACCTCGGCGTGGTTGCCACTCAGCAACACTTTGGGAACGGCCATTCCCGCCAGTTGCTCCGGGCGTGTGTAGTGAGGATGATCCAGTAACCCTTCACTGAAGGAATCCTGCTCCGCACTCGCCATGTCACCCAATACGCCGGGCACCAGACGGGCCACCGCATCGATCAGTACCATGGCCGGCAATTCACCGCCACTGAGCACGTAATCCCCGACCGACCACTCTTCGTCGACATCGGCCTGGATGACGCGCTCATCCACTCCTTCGTAACGCCCGGCCACCAGGATTAGTTTCTCCTGCCTGGCCAGTTCGGTTACGCCTTGCTGATCCAGCTTGCGGCCCTGGGGAGACAGATAAATCACCCTGGCTCCCTCACCCGCCGCCGCCCGCGCCGCTGCGATGGCGTCACGCAGGGGCTGAACCATCATCAGCATGCCGGGCCCGCCCCCGTAGGGTCTGTCATCGACAGTGCGGTGTTTATCCCGGGCGAAATCCCGCGGATTCCAGCATTCAAATGTCAGCAGGCCATCTTTCACGGCCCTACCGGTTACTCCATAGTCGGATACTGCCCGGAACATCTCCGGGAAGAGGCTAACCACCCCTATCCACATGATTTTCTCCGTGCGGTTCGACTGGAATTAAAAATCCGGATCCCAATCTACTTCGATGATGTTGTCCTGAAGATTCACGGACTTGATCACCTGATCTTCCAAAAACGGGATCAACCGTTCTCTTTGACCAAATGCATCGTTGGCATTGGCTTTTACTACCAGCACGTCGTTTGAACCGGTTTCCATCAGTTGAGTCACCAGGCCGAAATCATAGCCTTTGGTATTTTTCACCCGACAGCCGATCAGATCGCGCCAGTAGAATTCGTCACCCGGCAGCGCGGGAAAGACTTCCGCACTCACCGCGATGTCGGCACCGGTCAGCAACTGGGCCTGTTCCCGCTGGTCGATGTCGGCCAGCTTGCAGATCAGGCTTTTGTTATGACGCTTCCATCCAGTAATCTGGATTTCACGCCAGCCGCTACCGTCTTTTATCAACCAGGGTTGATAATCGAAAATGCCTTCTGGCTGGTCGGTAAAGGAGTTGACCTTCAACCAACCTTTAATGCCGTAAACGGCGCCCAGTTGGCCTACTACTACCGGTTCGCTCACCTTAACTCCCTACCCGTAAAGACTTAGGCCGCTGCTTTGGCTGCGTCTTTGATCAATTTGGCTACGCGATCAGACACGTTAGCACCCTGGCCTACCCAGTGGTTGATGCGCTCCAGGTCCAGGCGCAGTTTCTCTGCCTGACCGGTGGCGATCGGGTTGAAGAAGCCAACGCGCTCGATGAAACGACCATCGCGAGCGTAGCGGCTGTCAGCAACAACTACTTGGTAGAACGGACGCTTTTTCGCGCCACCACGTTGTAAACGAATGGTTACCATACCGTCCTCTATTTACTTGAAACAAACAAGGTCCGCAGACAATGCGAACCCTGGCTTAAAATAAGCCGCGCAATTGTACTCCGATCCGGCGAGAATGCAAGCAAGGCGGGCGTGCACGACGGGGGCCGCAGATAGGCTCGCGTTCCCCGTTCACCCGTACCGGCTCCGCCGTCAGAACGGGCCGCGCCGGCCGCCGCCCGGGCCCATCATGCCCTGCATCTGGCTCATCATCTTGCGCATACCGCCCTTGCCGGACATTTTTTTCATCATCTTCTGCATCTGGGTGAACTGCTTGAGCAGCTTGTTCACCTCCTGCACATCGGTTCCGGAGCCCAGGGCGATACGGCGCTTGCGCGACCCCTTGATCAGATCCGGATGGCGGCGCTCTTTCGGCGTCATGGAGTTGATGATAGCTTCCATCCGTACCGTCAACTTGTCGTTGACCTGATCCTTGACGTTGTCCGGCAACTGGTTCATGCCCGGCAACTTGTCCATCAGGCTCATCATGCCGCCCATGTTGCGCATCTGCACCAACTGGTCACGGAAATCCTCCAGATCAAAACCCTTGCCCTTTTTCAGCTTCTGGGCCATTTCGGCGGCCTTGCCCTTGTCGACCGAACGCTCCATCTGATCGATCAGCGACAGCACATCACCCATGCCGAGGATACGCGACGCCACCCGATCCGGATGGAAGGGCTCCAGGGCATCGGTCTTTTCGCCGACGCCGATAAACTTGATCGGCTTGCCGGTAATGTGCCGCACCGACAGGGCGGCACCGCCCCGGGCGTCACCGTCCGCCTTGGTCAGGATCACCCCGGTCAGCGGCAGCGCCTCGCTGAAGGCCTTGGCGGTATTGGCCGCGTCCTGGCCGGTCATGGCATCGACCACGAACAGGGTCTCGATAGGATCGATGGCCGCGTGCAGCGCCTGGATCTCCCCCATCATCTGTTCATCGATATGCAAGCGGCCGGCGGTATCCACCAGCACCACGTCGAAGAATTTCTTGCGGGCGTAATCCACGGCATTGCGGCCGATATCCACCGGCTTCTGCTGGATATTGCTGGGGAAACACTCCACTTCCAGATCCGCCGCCAAGGTCTCGAGCTGCTTGATCGCCGCCGGACGATAGACGTCGGCACTGACCACCAGCACCTTCTTTTTATGGCGTTCTTTCAGGAACTTGGCCAGCTTGCCCACCGAGGTGGTTTTACCGGCGCCCTGCAGACCCGCCATCAGGATCACCGCCGGCGGTGTGACCGCCAGGTCGAGCGCTTCATTGGCCTCGCCCATCACCGACACCAGCTCGGCGTTGACTATCTTGATAAAGGACTGGCCCGGGCTCAGGGACTTGGACACTTCCTGGCCCACCGCCCGTTCCTTGACCCGGTTGACGAAATCCCGCACCACCGGCAGGGCAACGTCCGCCTCCAACAGCGCCATACGCACTTCGCGCAGGGTCTCTTTGATGTTTTCTTCGGTCAGGCGACCGCGGCCACTGATGTTTTTCAGCGTGCGCGACAACCGTTCGGTGAGATTTTCAAACATGAGTAGGTCCGCAAGTGGCGAAAATTGCGACCAGTATACCCAAGTTGCCGGCCGAACTTAAGCGACCGCAGGTAGCGATATGACTTGCCTTGAGGGTATACTGGCCGTTCTTCTTTATTTTACCGGCTAATGGCTTACGTTCATTATGGAATTGCTTGCTGTTTTGGCGATGGCATTTTATCTGTTGGCGGCCTTCGCCTGTGTGCATAATCTGCTCAATCCCCAGAACCAGGGCCGTCGCTACGGCTTGCTGGCGGCCCTCTTCGCGCTGGGCCTGCATGGGCTCTGGCTGTTCGACACCGTGGTGATGGTGCCCGGTCAGAACCTGAGCATGCTGAATGTGGCTTCCATCGTCAGCCTGATCATCTGCCTGCTGATGACGATACTGGTCAGCCGCTTCAATGTCTGGCTGCTGATGCCGGTGGTGTACGGCTTTGCCGGCTTGCTGCTGGCCGCCGATTACCTGCTGCCCAGCTACTACGGCATGTACCTGGAGACCCGCCCGGCGGTGTTGCTGCATATCGGCCTGGGGTTGATGTCCTATTCCCTGCTGGTGATCGCCTGCCTGTTGGCCATCTTGCTGGGCTTCCTCGATAACCGGCTGAAAAAACACAAGCTCACCAACCTGCCGGCGATGCCGCCGCTGATGACCATAGAGCGTTACCTGTTCCGGCTGATCTTCGTCGGCGTGGTGTTGCTGACCCTGTCTATCTCCAGCGGGCTGTTCTTCCTGCAGGAAATGTTCAGCCCCGGCAAGGCCCACAAGGCCATTCTCACCATTCTGGCCTGGTGCGTCTATGTGGGTCTGCTGTGGGGCCATCACCGCCTGGGCTGGCGCGGGCGCAAAGTGATCTGGACCAGCGTGGCCGGCAGCATATTGCTCACCCTGGCTTATTTCGGCAGCCGCTTCGTGCGGGAAGTCCTGCTGGGTTAGCCTTGACTTGACAGCGCCCGCTCAAACCCTTAGTAATTGATCAGCTTTTTCACCACAGGACGGTCTGCTTGGACGACATATCCACGGGTACCCTTAGTGGTATCCTGATAGCTTTACTCTGTATCTCCGCCTTTTTCTCCAGCTCTGAAACCGGCATGATGTCACTCAACCGTTATCGGCTGCGGCATCTGGTGCAAAATCGACACAAATCGGCCACCCGGGTGGATAAACTGCTCTCCCGCCCCGATCGGCTGATAGGCCTGATCCTGATCGGCAACAACCTGGTCAATATCCTCGCCTCCGCCATCGCTACCCTGATCGCCATCCGCCTGTTCGGCGACTATGGTGTGGCCGTGGCCACCATCGCCCTGACCATAGTGGTGCTGATCTTCGCCGAGGTGACTCCCAAGACCCTGGCGGCACTGTATCCGGAGCGGGTCGCCTTTCCCGCCTCCTTTATCCTCAAACCGCTGATGGTACTGCTCTATCCGGCGGTATGGACTATCAACGCCATCTCCAACGGCCTGTTGTCGTTGTTCCGTATCAACCCGCACAACCGGGAAGATACCGCCATCAGCTCGGAAGAACTGCGCACCATCGTCAACGAAGCCGGCGCCCTGATCCCGCGTCGACACCAGGACATGCTGGTATCCATCCTGGATCTGGAAAAGGTGACGGTGGACGATATCATGGTGCCGCGCAACGAAATCTACGGCATCGACGTCACCCAGGACTGGAAAACCATCAGCCGGCGGCTGTTGCAGAGCCCCCATACCAAGGTGCTGCTGTACCGGGACAATATCGATGATGCCCTGGGCTTTATCCATGCCCGGGATGCCCTGCGCCTGCTGGCCAAGGAGGAGTTCAGCAAGTCCAGCCTGATGCGGGCGGTGCGCGAAATCTACTACATTCCCGAAGCCACTCCCCTCAACGTGCAGTTGCTCAAGTTCCAGCGCAACAAGGAACGCATCGGCCTTATCGTGGATGAATACGGCGACATCCAGGGTCTGGTCACCCTGGACGATATCCTGGAGGAAATTGTCGGCGATTTCACCACCACCATCAGCCCGACCCTGAGTGACGAAATCAAGCCCCAGGACGACGGCTCCTACCTGATCGAGGGCTCTGCCAGTATCCGGGACATCAACAAGGAACTGGGCTGGAAGCTGCCCACCGATGGCCCTCGTTCCCTCAACGGCTTGATCCTGGAATACCTGGAAGAGATCCCCCAGGCCAACATCGGACTGCGGCTGGCGGGTTACCCCATAGAAATACTGGAAGTGGAAAACAATATGGTAAAACTGGCCCGGGTATTACCCCACTACTATCGCCCCTAGGCTTTGGCAACTTGCGGCTCGAGCTGGTTGAAAATGACCATCAGCTCGTCCCGGTTGCCCACCAGATCGGCCAGGGTATAACTTTCCATGACGCGCAAGAATGCTTCCATCGCCAGCTTGAGCGCATCCTTCAGTCGACAGGCCGGCACCAGGTAACAGGCCGGGCTGCCGCAGTCGATTCCCTTCAGATTGTGTTCCAGGGTGCGGATCACCTGACCGATATTGATGTCTTCCGGCGCCCTGGCCAGCCGGATGCCGCCGTTCTTGCCCCGCACCGCATGGATATAGCCTTCCCGCGCCAGCTGGTTGACCACCTTGACCATATGATTGCGGGACACATCGTACAGCTTGGAGACATGGGCGACGCTGGTCAGTTCCCCCTTGGGCAGCGTCGCCAGATACATCATGGTTCTCAATCCGAAATCGGTATAGGTGGTCAGCTTCATTCAGCGGATATCCTGGACAGGGGGAATATATATACATGATACACATTAGTGTATCAAGGTGACATGAAATGTCGGCGATGACAAGCGCACGCCCCGGCGGGGGCTGACTCAGAACAGCAACTGGTGGTTCAGCTCCTTCACCTTGTGCGCCGGCATACGCGCAGCCAGGGCCTTGCTCAGCCGCTCCGCTTCCCGGTGCTGGGCCGGATCGGCGGTGACCATCTGCTTCAACCACAGGTAGGCCTGGGGGTAGTCCAGCGGGCTGCCGGCCCCTTCCAGCAGCCAGCGGGCCCAGGTGAACTGGGCCTTCTCAAAGCCCAGGCTGGCCGCCTCCTGCATCAAGGGGGCGGCCCGCTCCCGGTTCTGCTGCACCAGGGTACCGTTGTAATAATAACGCCCCAACTGCTCCAACGCCGCCGGCAACCCCTGCTCCGCCGCCTTCCAGATCATCGCCATGCCCCGCCGCGGCTGCCTGGGTACACAGACCCCCCAGGCCAGCATGTCTCCCCACAAAAACTGGTAGGACGGCAGCCGCAGCACCTCTGCCCTGGCCTCGATATCCTGCACCAGCTGGCAGTTGTCCCTGTCGCGCACCTGCCGCAGATGGCGGTTGTTGTTGATCCAATGGATCAGCTCGCGCTCTTCATAGAGGGGCACGGCCCTGAGCTCTTCCGTCGCGACGGTGGATTCCCGCTCCTGGGCAAAAATTGGCAGGCTGCAGCACAACAGTAAAAAACAGGATATAAGCTTCATCGGTTATCCTCCTGGCCTATCTATCGGCGCAGTGCAGCAAAGGTTGAGCTCTGTGTAACATTTTGTAAGAAACTGTTGCATTGTTCTCGATAAACGCCGGGGAAATGCGCACTCGGTCCCCCTTTTAAAACTCCAACTTGCACAAGCTGAATCGATTCAATCAATATAAGCCCAACAAGCTTCTATACTACCTGAAAATCCTTTGTTCCTTTTTACCCGGAGTGTTTTTTATGCTTAAAAACGCCTTTTCCAACCTGCAAAAAGTAGGTAAGTCACTGATGCTGCCGGTATCAGTGCTGCCCGTTGCAGGTTTATTACTCGGCATCGGCGCCGCCGACTTCAGCTGGCTGCCCCATATCGTATCCATGCTGATGGCCCAGTCCGGTGGTGCCATCTTCGGCAACCTGGCGCTGATCTTCGCTATCGGTGTGGCCCTGGGCTTCACCAACAACGACGGCGTCGCCGCCCTGGCTGCCGTGGTCGGCTACTTCGTGCTGACCGCCGCCATCGGCGTCATGGGCCCCATCGTCACCGGACTGGATCCGGTCGCCGACGCCACCCTGATCAAACAACTGACCGACACCGGCGTGCTCGGTGGTATCATCGCCGGCGGCATCGCCGCCTACCTGTTCAACCGCTTCTACCGCATCCAGTTGCCCGACTACCTGGGCTTCTTCGCGGGCAAGCGCTTCGTGCCCATCATCACCGGTATTACCGCCATCTTCACCGGTGTACTACTGTCTTTCATCTGGCCGCCCATCGGCAGCGCCATCAACAGCTTCTCCGACTGGGCCGCCTACCAGAACCCGGCGCTGGCCTTCGGCATCTACGGCGTGGTGGAGCGGGCGCTGATCCCCTTCGGCCTGCACCATATCTGGAACGTGCCCTTCTTCTTCGAGGCCGGCACCTATACCAACGCCGCCGGGGAAGTGTTCCGCGGCGAGATCGCCCGCTATATCGCCGGTGACCCCAGCGCCGGCAACATGGCCGGTGGCTATATGTTCAAGATGTACGGCCTGCCCGCCGCCGCCATCGCCATCTGGCATTCCGCCAAACCGGAAAACCGCGCCAAGGTGGGGGGGATTATGCTCTCCGCCGCCCTGACCTCCTTCCTTACCGGCATCACCGAACCCATCGAATTCGCCTTCATGTTCGTGGCCCCGGTGCTCTACGCCATTCATGCCCTGCTGGCCGGCTCCGCCTATGTGCTGACCATCCTGCTCGGCATGAAGCACGGTATGACCTTCTCCCACGGCTTCATCGATTTCGTCGTGTTCTTCTCGCAATCGACCAAAGGCTGGATGTTCCCCATCCTGGGTCTGGCCTACGGTGCCCTCTACTACACCCTGTTCCGGGTCGCCATCGTCAAGCTGGATCTGAAGACCCCGGGCCGGGAAGAGGCCAGTGAGGAAAGCGCCAGGCAAGGCGGCTCAGAAATGGCCGAACAACTGGTCACCGCCTTCGGCGGCAAGAACAACATCGCCAGCCTCGACGCCTGTATCACCCGGTTGCGGGTGGGCGTGAAGGACGTGGCCCAGGTGGACCAGAGCCAGCTGAAGAAGCTGGGCGCCGCCGGGGTGGTGGTGGCAGGCTCCGGGGTGCAGGCCATCTTCGGCACCCGCTCCGACAACCTGAAGACCGATATGGATCACTGGATCAAGGACAACTGATCCCGCCAATCCGCCGATAGCAGAACGCCACCCGCAGGGGTGGCGTTTTTTGTTTTCATCCGCGTCGGCGGTTTATAGAAGCTGTTTGCGATCTTTGCGAGGCTGTCTGTTACGGCCCAGCGAAGAGACAACGGGGCCACCTCCACCGATACGCTTCAAGCACATCCCTGTGACGCTCGGCACATGCCATCCCTGTTGCCTTTTTCAAGCCCCGACGCTGTCTGAGAGTAGCGTCAACAGGCGACACTGCTGCTTTGGTCGAGTATACCAGAGTTCAAACAGGCGCTCAGGGCTCCTGCCGTTTGACCCGGTTCCAGTAACCGTCCAGCTCCTCCAGGCTGCAGGCCCGGCTGTCCTTGCCGTCGGCCTGCAGGGCCTGCTCCACCGCCCGGAAACGGCGTTCAAACTTGTCGTTGGCCCGGCGCAGCACCGCCTCCGGATCCTGCTTGAGATGGCGCACCAGGTTGACGCAGGCGAACAGCAGATCGCCAAGCTCGTCCGCCACCCTGTCCTGATCCCGCTCCGGCTCGGCCAGCTCGGCCATGACTTCGTCCAGCTCTTCGCGGATCTTGTCCACCACCGGCGGCAGCTCGTGCCAGTCGAAGCCGACCGCGGCGCAACGCTTCTGGATCTTGTTGGCCCGGGACAGCGCCGGCAAGCTGCGGGGAATATCGTCCAGGGCGCTGGTGGCCGAGGCATCCTTGGCTTTGCGTTCCTCCGCCTTGGTGTTCTCCCAGTTGGCCTTGACCTGTTCTTCGCTGTCAAAGTCGGCGTTGCCGAACACGTGGGGATGGCGCGCGACCAGCTTGTGGCTGATCGACTGCACCACATCGCCGAAATTGAACAGGGAGCGCTCCTCCCCCAATCGGGCATAAAACACCACCTGAAACAGCAGGTCACCGAGTTCCCCGGGCAGTTCACCGAGCGCCCCCCGCTCTATGGTATCGGCCACTTCATAGGCCTCCTCCAGGGTGTAGGGGACTATGCTGGCGAAGTCCTGTTTCAGATCCCAGGGACAGCCGGTTTCCGGATCCCGCAATGCCGCCATGATGGCCAGCAGATCGCCGAGCGAGTAGTTGTAATGTTCCATCCGTGCTCCCGTTACAGCCGCTTGGCTTCCAGTATGTCCGGCAACTGGCTGATCTTGGCCAGGGTCCGGCTCAGGGTATCGATATTGTAGACTTCCAGCTCCATGTCGATGATGGCGGTCTGTTGCTTGCGATTGGAGCGACTGTTCACTCCCATCACGTTGATTTTCTCGTTGGCGAGGATAGTGGTGATGTCCCGCAGCAGGCCGGATCTGTCGTTGGCCACCACCCTCATGGTGAGGTTGTAGCCACCGGAATAGTTCTCGCCCCAGACCGCGTCCACCATCCGTTCCGGGTGCTGGGACGCCAGCTCCTTGAGCTGCTCGCAGTCGGCCCTGTGGATGGAGATGCCCCTCCCCTGGGTAATGAAACCGATGATCTCGTCGCCGGGAATAGGCTGACAGCAACGGGCGGTGTTGGTCAGCAGGTTGCCCACTCCCTGCACCACTATATGGCCATGGGCCTTGTGCTCCTGGGGTTTCTTGGCCGCCTTCTGTTCCAGCTGACGCAGCACCTGCTCGTCCTGCTCGGCACTGGTCGGTTTCTTGTGCTGCCCCTGCAGGTAGTTGAGCAGTTGGTTGATGCGCAGGTCGCCGCCGCCGATGCCGGCCAGCAGGTCGTCCAGGGTGGCCATGTTGAACCGTTCCTGCACCTTCTTGTCGATCTGGGAGAAGGTCAGCCCCAGGCGATCCAGCTCCTTGTCGAGTACCTCGCGGCCGGCGTGGATGTTCTTGTCCCGGTCCTGCTTCTTGAACCAGGTGGCCACCTTGGAGCGGGCCCGGCTGGTACGCAGGAAGCCCTGGTTGGGGTTCATCCAGTCCCGGCTGGGATTGGGTTGCTTCTGGGTGATGATCTCCACCTGATCGCCGGTCTGCAGCTGGTAGGTGAAGGGCACGATGCGCCCGTCTATCTTGGCACCGATGCAGCGGTGACCGATCTGGCTGTGGATATAGTAGGCGAAGTCAAGCGGGGTGGCCCCGGCCGGCATGTCCACCACTTCCCCCTTGGGCGTGAACACATAGACCCTGTCCTCGAACACCTGGCTGCGCAACTCGTCCACCAGGGAGCCGCTCTCGGCCATGTCTTCCTGCCAGGCCAGCAGCTTGCGCAGCCAGGCGATTTTTTCTTCGAACCCGCTCTGCCTGACGCCGGCCGCACCTTCCTTGTACTTCCAGTGGGCCGCCACCCCCAGCTCCGCATCCTGGTGCATCTGATCGGTGCGGATCTGGATCTCCACCGTTCTGCCCTCGGGGCCGATCACCACCGTATGGATGGACTGGTAGCCGTTGGGCTTGGGGTTGGCCACGTAGTCGTCGAATTCCCGGGGAATATGGCGCCACTGGGTGTGCACCACGCCCAGCGCCGCGTAGCAGTCCTGCAGATGCCGGGTCACCACCCGTACCGCCCGCACATCGAACAGCTCGTCGAAGTCCAGGCTCTTCTTCTGCATCTTGCGCCAGATGCTGTAGATATGCTTGGGTCGGCCGTACACCTCAGCCTCGATATCCGCCTCTTTCAGCGCGTTCCTGAGTCCGGAGACAAAGTCGTCGATATAGGCTTCCCGCGCCAGCCGCTTCTCGTCCAGCAGCTTGGCGATGCGCTTGTAGGTTTCCGGATGCAGATAGCGAAACGACAGATCCTCCAGTTCCCACTTGAGCTGGCCGATACCGAGCCGGTTGGCGAGCGGCGCGTAGATGTTGGCGATCTCCTTGGCCACCAGCACCCGGGTCTCTTCGTCGGCGCTTTTCACCTCGCGCAGACAGGTGATGCGCTCGGCCAGCTTGATCACCACCGCCCGCACGTCCTCAACCATGGCCAACAGCATGCGGCGAACCTTATCGACCTGGGCTTCGGAGCTCTTGTCGCTGTGCACATGCTGCAGCGAGCGGATGGCTTCCATATCGGCCACCCCCTGCAGCAGGCGGACGATATTGTCGCCGAAGTCAATCCGTGCCCGCTCCAGATCCAGATAGCCGGTTTCCAGGAAGGGATAGAGCAGCGCCGCCTTGAGGGTATCCAGATCCATGCTCAGGGTCAGTAAGATGCCCACCATCTCCACCCCCTCGGCAAGCAGTCGCTGCTCCGCCTCGGGCGATGCCTCCAGCCGCCGGCAATACTCGTACACCGCGGTCAGCTTATCCCTTTCTTTCGCTTCCAGGGGCAGGGTCGCCGCCCACTCGGCCAGGCTGAAGGTTGATTTAAGATGGGTATCGCGCACTGAAACCATAAGCGTCCCTTAACTGAGTTCAAACAAGGCCATCGCTTCGCAATGGACCGTATGGGGGAACATATCAATCAGGCCGAGCCGGCTGAGCCGGTACCCGCCCGCCAGCAAGGCCTCGCTGTCCCGGGCCAGGGTAACCGGATTACAGGATACATAAAGCAGCCGTTCGGGCGAGAGCTTCAGCAGATAGGGAACCACCTGCTCGGCGCCGGCCCGTCCCGGATCCAGCAGCACCCGTTCGAAACCCTGTCGGGCCCAGGACTCCCGGGTGAAGTCGGCAGCGAGATCGGCACGGTAGAAACGGGCCAGGGTCAGGCCGTTGTCTTCCGCGTTGCCGCGGGCCTGTTCCACCATATCCATCACTCCTTCCACCCCGACCACCGGATGCCCGGATGCCGCCAGCGGCAACGAAAAATTGCCGACGCCACAGAACAGATCCAGCACCGGCTGCTCCGGCTCGGCCGCCAGCCAGCCCAGGGCCTGCCGTATCATCAGTTCGTTAAGCCGGCCGTTGATCTGGATAAAGTCACCGGGAGAAAACGCCAGCTTAATATTATCTATCTGATAGTAAAGTGGAAAAGGAACATGTAACGGACGGCGCCCGGAATCATCCTGTAAAAACAGCGCCAGGCTTCGTTCCTGGGCGAAAGCCAGCAGCATATCCAGATCACGGGTCGGAAGGGCGCCGGTATGACGCAGCAACAGGGCCACGCCCTCGGCCGCCTCATACAGCTCCAGATGCCCGAGTTGCCTGACCGCTTTCAATCGGTTAAGCAACTGGCGCAGCGGCACTATCAAAGTTGACAGCGCCGGTTGCAGCACGCCGCACCGTTCTATCTCCACCAGCTCGTGGGACTGCTGACGACGAAAACCCAGCGCGATGCCCTTGCCCTGGCGGCGGATCGCCAGCCGGGCCACCCGCCGGTAGCCCTGCTCGGCCCCGAACAGCCATTCCGGCTCGGGCAGGGTCTCGACCCCGTGGCGGGCGAACAGCCGGGCCACGGCGCGGGCCTTCAACTCCCGCTGGACGGCGACCGGCACATGCTGCAACGAACAGCCGCCGCACTGGGCGACATAGGGGCAAAAGGGCTTCAGCCGCTGCGGGGATGGCTTCAGCACCTTGACCAGGCCGGCCGTCTGGTACTTGTTGTTCTGGCCGGTCAGCTTTACCCGTACCCGTTCGCCAGCCAGCACACCGGCTACAAACAGCGGCTTGCCCTTGTGCCGGGCCACCCCCACGCCATGGCTGTTGAGCTCGAGGATCTCGACCTCCAGCGGTGCCTGCGCCTGGACATCGGGCTTTTTGACCTTGAAGAACTGAACCATAAAACGTGGAGCCCTCGAACCGGCTATGTCATCATAAGCATCTGTTGATTTGAATGCGCATTCTCCCACATTAGCCCCCTATGACCAAATACGGCCTGCGAGCCCGGGTACTGGCTTTTACCATATTACCGACCCTGATCATCGGCATCCTGCTGGCCGGTTATTTTTCCGTGAACCGCTATCAGCAGCTGGAAGAAGCCCTGATCCGCCAGGGAGTCAATGTCATCGAACCCCTGGCCCTGGCCAGCGAGCTGGCTCTGACCAGTCGCAACCGGGAGGCGCTCAACCGCCTGCTCAGTAATATTCACCGCAACAACAGCCCCCTGGTCAAGTCCATCGCCCTGTTCGATGTGGAAGGCCGTCTGCTGGTGACCTCCAACTACCACCGCGACTTCCATGCCATGCGCCTGCCCGACGGTATTCCCCTGCCCCGAACCACCCTGGTGGAGACCGGGCCCGAAGGCATCATACTGCGCACCCCGGTGGTCACCGACAGTATCCGCATGGATGCCTTGTGGGAAGAGTCCTCTTCCACCCCTATCGGTTATGTTTCCATGCAGCTGACCAACGACTCGGCCATGCTGCTGCACTACCGCGACAGCTTCTTCGCCGGCCTGATCGTGCTGCTCGGGGTCAGCGTCAGCACCCTGTTTGGCATCCGCCTGATCAAGGGCGTGTCGCAGCCAATTACCGACATGGTCAGTGCCGTATACAAGATCCGCGAGGGCCGACTCGATACCCGGGTCAGCGGCGAATTCACCGGCGAACTGGAAGTGCTCAAGAACGGCATCAACGCCATGGCCAAATCGCTGTCGGAATACCATGACGAGATGCAGCAGAACATCGATCAGGCGACCTCGGATCTGCGCGAGACCCTGGAGCAGATAGAGATCCAGAATATCGAGCTGGACATGGCCAAGAAGCGCGCCCAGGAAGCGGCCCGGGTCAAGACCGAGTTCCTGGCCAACATGTCCCATGAACTGCGTACTCCGCTCAACGGAGTGATCGGCTTCGCCCGCCAGCTACAAAAGACCCGGCTGACGCCAAACCAGCTGGACTACCTCAAGACCATCGAAAAATCGGCCCAGAACCTGCTCGGCATCATCAACGACATCCTCGACTTCTCCAAGCTGGAGGCAGGCAAGCTGAAGATGGAGCAGATTCCCTTCTCCCTGCGCGATACCCTGCAGGAAGTGATGACCCTGCTGGCCCCCAGCGCCCACGACAAGGGGCTGGAACTGTCGCTCAGGGTGGATGCTGCTGTGCACGACAGCCTGGTGGGCGATCCATTGCGACTGCAGCAGGTGCTCACCAACCTGGTGGGCAACGCCATCAAGTTTACCGAACAGGGCAACGTGGACGTACGGGTGGATGCCCGCCCGGCCAGCCAGCCGGATCGGGCCGCCCTGTGTATTCATGTGCAGGATACCGGCATCGGCATTTCCGACAGCCAGCGCCGCCAGTTGTTCCAGGCGTTCAACCAGGCCGATTCCAGCATCTCCCGCCGTTATGGCGGCACCGGCCTGGGCCTGGTGATCACCCAGAAGCTGGTACATCAGATGGCCGGCGATATCGAGCTCTATTCGGAGCTGGGATCGGGCTCGGTGTTCAGCTTTACCCTGGAACTGAACCGAGCGGCACTGCCTCTGGCCGAACCCCTGCCGTTGGCCGAGCTCAGCCACAAGACGGTGCTCTACCTGGAAGAGGATAACTTCAGCCGCCGCGCTACCACCTCCCTGCTGCGGGAATGGGGCGTTCAGGTATTGCACGAGCCTTATCCGGGGATCCGCATCGACAGTGCCCTGCTGGGCTTCGGTCCCCATAGCCTGCCCAGCCAGATGGAGCAGGATATCCTCAGACAAAAAGAGTACGACAACAAGGTGGTGGTGCTGCTCAGTTCCACCGACCCGACCCTGGTCGATGCCCTGCTCAAAACCGGCGCCAGTTACTGCCTGACCAAGCCGGTACACTACCAGAAGCTGGCCCATGCCCTGGTGGAGCAGGATAGCCTCCTCCCCGAGGCCATGCTGCAAATCACCCTGGCGCCGCCTTCCCACAAGCAACCGCTCAGGGTATTGGCCGTGGACGACAACCCGGCCAACCTCAAGCTGATCAGTGCCATGCTAAGCGAGCAGGTCAGCCAGGTGGAAAGCTGCACCAACGGCCGGGAGGCGCTGAATCTGGCCACGGTCAATCGCTACGACATCATCTTCATGGACATCCAGATGCCGGTAATGGACGGCATCCAGGCCACCCGGGAGATCCGCTCACACCAAGGACCCAATGCCAGTACACCGATAGTGGCGGTCACCGCCCATGCCATCGAAGGCGAACGGGATCGGCTGCTGCGCCAGGGCATGGATGATTATCTGGCCAAACCCATCGACGAAGCCATCCTGGCCCGTATCATCGAGCGCTTCGGCCATCGTCAGCCGGCACAGGGACAGATCGACTGGTCGTTGGCGTTGACGCGGGCCGGAGGCAAGGAGCCGTTGGCGAAAGACATGCTGAGTATGTTGCTGCACAGCTTCGATGAATTCGAGCCATTGTTGGGCGCGGCCCTGTCCGGTGAGCTCGACGGCGAATACCTCTATCCCCCGTTGCACAAACTACACGGTGGCACCGCCTACTGCGGTGTTCCGCAACTGCAGGCGCTGGTGGCACAACTGGAGAAAGCCCTGCTGGCCAAACAGTCGGTGGAAGAGCTGGAGCCCGAACTGCTGGAGCTGGAAGAACGGATGGGGCAGATCAGGGAAGAAGCGAAGGAATATTTGTAGTGGGGATTGGGGATCAGGGACTGGAAAGACCAGCCCCGGCTTCGGTTTTCCGGCCCGAGTCCCCAGTCTCGAATCCCGGTTGTTAAGGCCCTCCCCGCGCTTACACTCCCTGCCGGGCTTCGCGCATCAGCCGCTTCATGTCGCGGATGGCTTTTTCCAGGCCGTCGAAGGCAGCGCGGGCAATGATGGCATGGCCGATGTTCAGCTCCAGCATCTCGGGGATGGCGGCGATCGGCTTGACGTTGTGGTAATGCAGGCCATGGCCACCGTTCACCTTCAGCCCCAGATCATGGGCGTAGGAAGCAGAGGCCGCGATGCGCTTGAGCTCAGCCAGTTGCTCGGCCTCGTTGGGCGCATCGGCATAATGGCCGGTGTGGATCTCGATATAGGGTGCGCCAACGGCCACCACCGCATCGATCTGCGCCTTGTCCGCGTCGATGAACAACGATACCTTGATGCCTGCCTCGGTCAGCCGCCGCACGGCGACTCTCACCTTGTCGAGCTGGCCGGCCACGTCCAGCCCGCCCTCGGTCGTCACTTCTTCCCGTTTCTCCGGTACCAGGCAGACAAAAGCCGGTTTGATACGACAGGCGATATCAAGCATCTCTTCGGTGACCGCCATTTCCAGGTTCATCCGGGTTTGGATGGTCCGGCTCAGGATCTCCACATCCCGATCGATGATATGGCGGCGGTCTTCCCGCAAGTGAACGGTAATGCCATCGGCACCGGCCTGCTCGGCCACCGCCGCCGCCTGCACCGGATCCGGATAACTGGTGCCCCTGGCATTGCGCAAGGTGGCAATGTGATCGATATTGACCCCTAAATACAATTCACTCACTGCGACTTCCTCTCTTTCCTTTGATGAACAGGGCCCGGCTGCGCAAAGGGCGACCACCGAGATAAGGCCCCAACGCCTGGCGGCTGAAGCGTTTGGCGGAAGCCAGCACCTCGGCTCGACTCAGATCCAGCTCGGCCAGGGCATACAGATGCTCCCCTGGATAGGCACCGGGCTCGGCCTGCTCCAGGGCGATAAAACCAGATTCCGGCTGGTAGCCATACCAGCCTTCGGGGCGGATGGCATCGCCGGTCAGGGCATCCTGGGTAAAGTCCACGCCATAACCCAGTATATTTAGCATATAAAACTCAAAGTGACGTAAACATGGCTCAATACCATCACCGTTTGCCAGTTTTTTCAGCGTTTTATAATAAGCCTCAAACACCTCGTCGAAGGGCGTCTGGGTTTCCAGCAGATAATAGAGCAGTTCATTGAGGTAAAGGCCGCTGTATAAGGCGGTCCCCGTCAGGGGGATGGCCGGTCCACTCGCTTCGGCGCTATGCAGATTTTTCAGTTCGCCCTTGCCGGCGAA
The DNA here is from genome assembly GCF_041950555.1 of Zobellella sp. DQSA1. Taxonomy (GTDB): domain Bacteria; phylum Pseudomonadota; class Gammaproteobacteria; order Enterobacterales; family Aeromonadaceae; genus Oceanimonas. The sequence goes on along the minus strand of NZ_CP169531.1, from coordinate 492,227 downwards.
ACCTAGCCTTAACGGCACAAAGGGCTGTAACAGCCCTTTGAGTGGTGAGCGGGGTTGGCGACTGCCCTTGGCCACCAGACTCTGGCGACCCTGCTCCCGGGTGAAGACCTCCACTAGTTGACTGGTTTCCCGGTAGGGCCGGCTATGGATGACAAAGGCGGCGAACGCCATCTCAGTCGTCGCCATACCCTAAGCTGCGCAGGGCTCGCTCATCATCGGCCCAGCCCGACTTGACCTTGACCCACAACTCGAGAAACACCTTTTGTTCGAGCAGGCGCTCCAGATCCAGCCGCGCCTCGGTGCCGATCACCTTGAGCTTTTCGCCCTTGTTGCCGATCACCATCTTTTTCTGACCGCTGCGCTCCACCAGGATCAGGCCATTAATATGGATAACCCCCTGCTCGTTGACCTGATAACGCTCGATCTCCACCGTCACCGAATAGGGCAGCTCTTCGCCCATAAAGCGCATCAGCTTTTCACGGATGATTTCCGCCGCCATAAAACGGGAGGAACGGTCGGTGATGTAATCTTCCGGGAAGTAGTGCAGCGAGGGCTTCAGGCGTGAGCGCGCCAATGTGGCAATGGTGTCCACGCCGGTGCCTTTTTCCGCAGAAATAGGCACGATATCGGCAAAACTCATCTGCTGGGACAACCACTGGATATGAGGCAACAGTTCGTCCTTGCTCTGGACGTTGTCGATCTTGTTGATCGCCAGTACGACCGGGCAATGGATGTGGCGCAACTTGTTCAGCACCATGTCGTCATCGGCGGTCCACTTGGTGCCTTCCACCACGAACACCACCATCTCCACATCACCCAGCGAGCTGGTAGCCGCCCGGTTCATCAGCCGGTTGATGGCCCGCTTTTCTTCGATATGCAGCCCGGGGGTATCCACGTAGATGGCCTGGTAGGCCCCCTCGGTATGAATGCCCATGATGCGGTGGCGGGTGGTCTGCGGCTTGCGCGAGGTGATGCTTACCTTCTGCCCCAGCAGTTGGTTCAGCAGGGTGGATTTGCCCACGTTGGGGCGGCCCACGATGGCGATAAAGCCGCAGTAGGTTTGTTCTTCATCTGTCATAGCAAGGTATCCAGGGCATGTTCGGCGGCAGATTGTTCGGCCTTGCGGCGACTGGTGCCTATACCAATCACCGGATCGGACAAGCCTTCTACCAGACAGTGCACGGTAAATTTCTGATTATGGGCCTCTCCGATCACTTCCACTACGGTGTAGGTGGGCAAGGGCTTGCGTTTGGCCTGAAGCAGTTCCTGCAGCCGGGTCTTGGGGTCTTTCTGCTCCACGCCAGGCTGGATATCGTTGAGCCGCTCGTCATACCAGGACAGCAGCAGATCGCGCACCCGCTCGATATCGGTATCCAGGTAGACGGCACCAATCAAGGCTTCCACCGCGTCAGCCAGGATAGACTCGCGCCGGTAACCGCCACTTTTCAGCTCCCCGGGGCCCAGGATCAGGTATTCACCCAGCTCGAACTCCCGCGCCAGTTCGGCCAGGGTCTTTTCCCGCACCAGGGTCGCGCGCATACGCGACATGTCTCCTTCGTTCACCTTGGGAAAACGATGAAACAGCGCATCGGCAATCACCATGCTGAGGATGGAGTCCCCCAGGAATTCCAGCCGCTCGTTATGGCGGGAACCGGCGCTGCGGTGGGTCAGGGCCCGCACCAGCAGGGTATCGTCATTGAAGCTATGGCCCAGCTTTTTTTGCAGAATATTCAGTTTTTTCATCAATGAATCGCGCCTATACGGCTGAAACGCACGTCACTCGGCACCCAGGAAGGCAACCAGCTGTCGGCGTTACGTTCAAACTCAAAGCTTATCCAGATGGCGACCGCCCGTCCCACCAGATTCTGCTCAGGCACAAAGCCCCAGAACCGGCTGTCGGTGCTGTTGTCCCTGTTGTCACCCACCGCGAAGTAATGCCCCTCCGGCACTACCCACTCGTCCCGGGCCGTGCCTGACTGGCGGTAATACATGGACACCCGGTCCGGCAACAAGGGGTTGCGCAGTATGTCATGGGGCCGCTCGGTCAGGTGCTCACGGTAGCGCTCCAAGGGTATCCCCATCTGAGTAAACTCGCCACTGCGCTCAAATTCAAGGGGCACCGGCGCGAAATCGGGGCAATCCCCTCCGTCGCAGGCGGGTTTGAGGTAGAGCTGTTTGTCCCGATAGACGAGCCGGTCCCCGGGCAATCCGACGATACGCTTGATGTAGTCGATACGGGTATCTTCCGGATATTTGAACACCGCCACATCACCACGCCTGGGCTCGCCGGTGGGGATGATCTTGGTATTGCTGACCGGCTCCTTCAGGCCGTAGGCGAACTTTTCCACCAGGATGAAATCGCCTACCAGCAAGGTAGGCATCATGGAGCCGGACGGGATCTGGAAGGGCTCGTAGATAAAGGAGCGCAACACCAGCACCGCGGCGATCACCGGGAAGATGGACTTGGCCTGCTCGATCCAGCCCGGTGCAGTGGCGGCCCGGGCCAGGGCGGAAGGGTCCACCTTGTTGCCGTAAGCCTGCTGGGCATCGGCAATTTTGCGGGCCCGCTGGGGAGCCCAGATCCATTTATCACAAGCCCAAATAACACCAGTGACCAGGGTCACCAGCACCAGGATCAGGGCAAAAGTACTCGCCATGGTTACTTATCCTTTCCCACATGGAGGATAGCCAGGAACGCGTCCTGAGGGATATCGACCCGACCCAGCGACTTCATCCGCTTCTTGCCTTCCTTCTGTTTGGCCAGCAGTTTTTTCTTGCGGCTGACATCGCCGCCGTAACATTTGGCGGTCACGTCCTTGCGCAGGGCCTTCACCGTGCTGCGGGCGATGATATGGTTGCCGATGGCCGCCTGAATGGCGATATCGAACATCTGCCGCGGGATCAGCTCGCGCATCTTCTCCACCAGTTGACGCCCTCGGTACTGGGCGTTGTCCTTGTGAGTCACGATAGCCAGAGCATCGACCCGATCGCCGTTGATCATAATATCCAGGCGCACCATGTCCGCCGCCTCGAAACGCTTGAAGCCGTAATCCAACGAGGCATAGCCGCGGCTGCAGGACTTGAGCCGGTCGAAGAAGTCAAGCACCACTTCCGCCATGGGGATATCGTAGCTGAGCGCCACCTGGTTGCCGTGGTAGACCATGTTGGTCTGCACACCGCGCTTCTCGATGCATAGGGTGATGACGTTGCCCAGGTATTCCTGGGGCACCAGGATATTGCACTCGGCGATGGGCTCGCGGATCTCCTCGATATTGTTCACCGCCGGCAGTTGGGAGGGACTGTCGATATAGACGGTCTCACCGTCGGTCTTGACCACCTCGTACACCACGGTCGGCGCCGTTGTGATCAGGTCCAGGTCGTATTCCCGCTCCAGCCGCTCCTGGATGATTTCCATGTGCAGCATACCGAGGAAGCCACAACGGAAACCAAAGCCGAGGGCATTGGATGTTTCCGGTTCATAGAACAGGGAAGCGTCGTTCAGCGACAGCTTGTCCAGGGCGTCGCGGAACGCCTCATAGTCATCGCTGGAGATGGGGAACAGGCCCGCATACACCTGCGGCTTGACCTTCTTGAAGCCAGGCAGAGGGCTTTCGGCCCCATGTTTGGCATGGGTCAGGGTATCCCCTACCGGCGCACCGTGGATCTCCTTGATACCGCACACCACCCAGCCCACTTCGCCACAATTGAGGCCATCGGTGTCCTTCTGCTTGGGCGTAAAGATGCCGATGCGATCCACCCCCCATACCTGGCCGGTACTCATGACCTTGATTTTGTCATTCTTTCTCAGGTTGCCGTGCTTGATCCGCACCAGCGATACTACCCCCAGGTAGGGGTCGAACCAGGAGTCGATAATCAGCGCCTGCAGCGGCCCTTCGGGATTACCTTCCGGCGCCGGGATCTTGTGCACTATGGTTTCCAGCACCTCGTCCACGCCCAGACCGGTCTTGGCCGAGCAGCGCACCGCATCGATGGCGTCGATGCCGACGATATCCTCGATCTCCTGGGCTACCCGCTCCGGCTCGGCCTGAGGCAAGTCGATCTTGTTCAGCACCGGTACCACTTCCAGATCCATGTCCAGGGCGGTATAGCAGTTGGCCAGAGTCTGTGCCTCAACGCCCTGACCCGCGTCCACCACCAGCAGCGCGCCTTCACAGGCGGCGAGGGAACGGGAGACTTCATAGGAAAAATCCACGTGCCCGGGGGTATCGATAAAGTTCAGCTGGTATTGGATGCCGTCATTGGCCTGGTAGTTCAGGGTCACACTCTGAGCCTTGATGGTAATGCCGCGTTCCCGTTCCAGGTCCATGGAGTCGAGCACCTGTTCCTGCATTTCCCGATCCGACAAGCCGCCGCACACCTGGATCAGGCGATCGGACAGGGTGGACTTGCCGTGGTCTATGTGAGCGATGACGGAGAAATTACGAATATGCTTCATGATGCAATAAGGAGTCCGTAGTCTGAAAGCGAGAGTCAAAGGCGAGATTCTACTGGATTCGCGCTACCGTGGCCAATCCTTAGTCGATCTTGGTCACCGGGAGCAGGGGCCCGATGAGCACCGGCTCACTCAGCGCTCTGCCCCCTCGACGGGACAAGCGGGAAGCCAGGATAAAACCGGCGCTGCCACCGATGGCAGCCCCCGCCAGGGTGCCGCCGTCCCCCATGCCCAGAACCAGGCTGGTCAGCAGGGCGCCGCCCAGCAGCAGCAGCAGTGGCAACAGATAGACCAGCAAGGCGCTGGTGACGAGGCTGTGCTCGGGAATGCCGATACGCACCTGCTCCCCGACCTTCAGCCTGAGCTCGGTGGCGATAAAGAAACGATGCTCGCGCCCGGGCAGGGCCTTGGCCACCAGGCCGGTGCCGCAGTGGCTGCTCTGCCGGCACTGGCCGCAGGCCGATTTACCGAAGCAGGCGACCTCTACTCCGCCTTCGCCTACCGCCACTACCGTCGCCACTTCCTCGATCATGGATTGGCGGCCTTGGGCTGGATCGACTCGGCAATACGGCGGGCGGTATCCGCCGGAATATCCCCCACTACGGTCACCTCCACCCGAGCCGGGTTGATCAGGCTGACCAGGTGGGTGGCGCCCTGACGCACCATCTGTTGATGTGGCTCGGCGCCGATCCCGGCCTGAGCGACATAGACGGAGACATCCACTACGCCATTGGAGGCCATCAGATAGTCCACCGGCTGCTCGGTGACCGGCAACTTATGCTTGTCCTGGGACTTGACTTCAAAGCCCTGAGGCAGCCACCCGGCCTGCCAGGTCAACGGCTGCTGAGGCGCCGGGTACACCTCGACCAGAGACATGGCCGGGGGCAGACTGGCCGCTTTCAGTTCACGCAGAAAGGCGGCGGGTTCCTCGCTGATGTGCAGGGCCACCCCCATGCTCTGCTCCACCAGCCCGGCGTCTTTGTCCAAGGTGTCCAACTTCAGCAACAGGCCGGATTCCTGATCCAGCCAGAGCACATAGCCATAATAATGATCTGCCCTGGGTACCAGCCGCACCACCTGGGCCACCCGCCCCAGCACCCGGCTGCGCCCGGCAATGACCGCATCATAGTGCATCAGAACAGGCTCCAGCGGCATCAGTTGCAGGCGATTGAATAAACCGGGCAGACGCGAATGTTTGAGGGTATAACCATCGTGGCTGGCATCGAAGAAGCTGATTTCGTCGTCACGCTGCACGTATTCCCGCGGCCGGCCGTTGAGGTGGGTAAGATGGGTCAGTACCTGGCCGTCGAGGTGGCCCCGGGTGAGTCGTTTGGGTTCGAGTTGGCCCTGGCTGGACTCAACCAGAGTCAGTTCGAAATTGAGCTGGCGATAGGCCTGCTGCATTTGCTGCAGCAGGCCTTCGGCGGGACCCGCCCCGGCCATGACCGAGGCGGATAAAGTCCAGGCCAGCGCGAAGACAACGGTACGCAGTCCGCTCATGATCAAATCGGATTACCTTCAGTTCTGGCGCAGCCGCTGCTGCAACTCATGATCCATCAAGAGCGCATGGATTTTACGCTGTTGTTCAAGCAGGGCCTGCTCGTTCAGCGCCTCGCGGGAGTCCGCCTGATAGTTGAGGCTGACCGGGGCCGCACCACCGCTCAAGGGCACCGTATTGAGTACCGGCGCATGGGGATCGTTCTGGCTGTACTGCTGTACCCCGAAGATCACTGCCGCCGACACCGATGCCGCTACCGCAAACTGGCCGAGCTGGCGCACCAAGGGCGCCACCCGTAGGGGCCGCAGCATCCTGGCCTGGCGCGGCTCGCCCGCATCCCCTGCCGGAGCCGGGGCGGCCAGGATGGCGGGTTCCTGCTCCAAGGCCGCCGCTATCCGGTCACTCAAATCGAGCTGAAGATGGTTCGGCAACTCGTTGCGCATGGCATCACCGTAAAGATGATAGCGGCCAAACGTTTCTGCCAGCTCACTGTCGCGGCCAAGCCGTTCCAACAGCACCTTGTCCTGGATTTCTCCATCCACCAGTGCCGAGATGTGCTCTTTATTTGCCATAACACTCATTCCCCGTTCAACCCTGAAGTAAAGGCTGGACCCGCTTGTCGATTGCCTCTCGCGCCCGGAATATCCGGGAACGAACCGTCCCGACCGGACAATCCATCACGCTGGCAATTTCTTCATAGCTCATCCCTTCCAGCTCTCGCAAGGTAATTGCCGTTTTAAGATCCTCCGGAAGCGCATCAATGGTCTCAAATACCGCCCGCTTGATCTCGTCCGACAACATGAGGTTTTCCGGTGACGACAGCTCTTTCAGCGCCTCGCCACCCTCGTAATATTCCGCATCCTCGATTTCGACATCGGAGCCCGGAGGCCGCCGTCGCTGGGAAACCAGATAGTTTTTGGCGGTATTCACCGCAATCCGGTACAACCAGGTAAAAAACGCACTCTCTCCCCTGAATCCGGGCAGGGCCCGGTAAGCCTTGATAAAGGCCTCCTGGGTCACATCCGGCACATCACCGGGGTTGGACACGTATCGGGACACCAGGTTCGCCACTTTATGTTGATATTTTCTTACCAGCAGGTTGTACGCATTCTTGTCGCCGCGCTGGACCCGTTCAACCAGCTGCTGGTCCGTTAAATGATCGCTCATGCGAGCCGCGTAACCTCCGATTATTCCAGTGCTTTGCCACCGGCCCGTGATAAGCGCACCTTAGTAGACTCTGGGTGCGGAAAAAAGTTCTGAACTCATTTGAGAAAGATGATTCCGGCTGCGCCTGTGTCCAGCTTGGGATAACATAGAAATATTATCCATACCGGGCCAATGATACTTTATGAAGGATCCTGTTGAATACCTCTGCGACGTGCTCATCATTGGCAGCGGTGCTGCCGGCCTGTCCCTGGCTCTGAAGCTGGCCGACCATGCCAGTGTTCATGTGCTGAGTAAAGGCCCGCTGGCCGAAGGGGCAACCCTCTATGCCCAAGGCGGCATTGCCGCCGTATTCGATGAAACCGACAGCATCGAATCCCACGTAGCCGACACCCTGATCGCCGGCGCCGGACTGTGCGATGAAAGAGTGGTGGAATTTACCGCCGGCCAGGCCCCCGCCGCCATCCAGTGGCTGATTGGCCAGGGCGTCCCCTTCGACACCGAAGAGTCAGCCGAGGGCGAGCCCTCCTATCATCTCACCCGGGAAGGAGGGCACAGCCACAGGCGCATCTTCCACGCCGCCGACGCCACCGGCCGGGCGGTACAGATGACGCTCACCGAACAGGTTCAGCAGCATCCCAACATCCATATCCTGGAGCGGGTCAACGCCCTTGACCTGATCACCACCGCCAAGCTGGGGTTACCCGGCAACCGGGTGCTCGGCGCCTATGTGTGGAACCGCAACAAGGAACGGGTGGAAACGGTGCGCGCCAAGTTCATCGCCATGGCCACCGGCGGTGCCTCCAAGGTCTACCAGTATACCTCCAACCCGGATGTCAGTTCCGGCGACGGCATCGCCATGGCCTGGCGCGCCGGCTGCAGGGTGGCCAACATGGAGTTCAACCAGTTCCACCCTACCAGCCTCTATCATCCGGCCGACAACAACTTCCTGCTAAGCGAGGCCCTGCGCGGCGAGGGTGCCCTGCTCAAGCGCCCCGACGGCAGCCGATTCATGCCCGACTACGACGAACGGGCCGAGCTGGCCCCGCGCGATATCGTGGCCCGCGCCATCGATCATGAAATGAAACGCCTGGGTGCCGAGTGCATGTACCTGGACATCAGTCATCAGCCGGCGGACTTTGTCGTCAAACACTTCCCCACTATCCATGAGCGCTGCCTCAAGGTCGGTATCGACATCACCAGGGAAGCGATGCCGGTGGTGCCCGCCGCCCACTATACTTGCGGCGGCGTCATGGTCGACATGAAGGGCCGTACGGATATCGAAGGCCTCTACGCTATCGGCGAGGTGTCCTACACCGGTCTGCACGGCGCCAACCGCATGGCCTCCAACTCGCTGCTGGAATGCATCGTGTTCGCCCGCGCCGCAGGCGAGGATATGCTGGCTCAGTTGCAGGAGGTACAGGAGCCGCCTATGCTGCCCCTGTGGGACGAGAGCAAGGTGACCAACTCGGATGAAGAAGTAGTGATCCACCACAACTGGCATGAACTCAGGCTGTTTATGTGGGATTACGTGGGCATCGTCCGCTCCGACAAACGGCTGGAGCGGGCCAAGCGGCGCATCGACTTGCTCAAGCAGGAAATCCAGGAGTATTACGCCAACTTCCGGGTCAGCAACAACCTGCTGGAACTGCGCAACCTGGTGCAGGTAGCGGAGCTTATCGTGCTGTCCGCCACGGAGCGCAAGGAATCCCGCGGCCTGCACTTCACCCTGGACTACCCGGAGCAGTTGGCAGATCCCAAACCTACCATACTGGTGCCGGCCAACTATCTGGCCGACTAACCGCCGGCCAGCACCTGCCGGGACAAATGCCGGAACACGTTTTCCGGCACCGCATCCTGGAACAGCCAGAACGGCGGCCAGGGGTCGTCTTCCAGCACCAGCAGCAAGAAGCCGGGCCCAGCCCGGCTGTGGCGGGACAGCCCCCCACTGCGACCGTTAAGGCTGAGCACCCCCTGGTTGAACTCCCCTTCCAACCGGTATTCCGCTCCCTTGCGCCCCAGCCACCACAGCGCCAGCAGCCAGCCGGGCAAGAACCAGAACAACCTGCCCGCCTCCAGCCAAAGCGAAGCGGGCAACCAGAGCAAGCTGGCCGCCGCCATCAGGTAGCAGCGATGCAGCCGGGAAGGCTCAGCGCTGATTGCGAACCTGGTTGCGCTCAAGAATATAGCCCACCATCGCCTGCAATTCGGCATCCCGGGATCTGTCGTGGCCCATGAACCAGGCGAACAGATCCGGGTCGTCGCACTCAAGCAAGCGTCGGAACACCGCCTTGCGGGCCTCGTCCAGGACGTCGTATTCGTGCTCGACAAAGGGGGCCAGGATCACATCCAGCTCCAGCATGCCGCGGCGGCAAGCCCAGATCAGGCGGGGTTTATCGGAGGTATTGAGCATCTTCGCTTCCAAAAAATAAAACAAAGCCCATGTTATAAGGTCGAATGAGTACTGACAAATATGTTGGCCATCTTTACCATGAGGGTCACACTTCTTTATAGACAACAGAGGATGTACCCGTGTTGACTATCGCTTCTTCTCCCGTACTTTATCCCCTCGGCGACAGGGCCGTACTCAGCCTGACCGGCGATGACAGAACCAAATACCTGCAGGGCCAGGTCACCTGCGACGTGGCCGCGCTCGAGGCCGGTGATGCCTGCCCCGGCGGCCACTGCGACAGCAAAGGCAAGCTGTGGGCTCCCTTCTGGCTGGCCAACCTGGGCGATCGGCTACTGCTGGTGCTGAATCGTTCGCTGCGGGCACAGCAACTGCCCGAACTGAAAAAGTTTGCAGTGTTTTCCAGGGTCGAGCTCGAAGACGCCAGCGACCGCTGGCAGGTGTTCGGCCTGGCCGGCGAAGGCCTGTCCCACTGGCTCAACAACCATGTCGGGGACGGCAACCTGTGGCAGGGCGGCATCGTCATTCCGGTCGCGGCCGAACATGCGCTGCTGCTGCTGCCGCTGGATGCCGAACTGCCCGAACTACCCAGGGGCAGTGAGCAGGAGTGGCAGGGACTGATGATCCAGGCCGGGCAGCCCGACATGAGCGCCGAACACCAGGGCGAATATATCCCGCAGATGCTCAACCTACAGGCCCTCGGCGGCATCAGCTTCAACAAGGGCTGCTACATGGGCCAGGAAACCGTGGCCCGGGCCAAGTACCGGGGTGCCAACAAGAAGGCCATGTTCGTGCTGGCCGGAAAGGCACCTGACCACATTGGTGCCAACCAGGATCTGGAACTGCAGCTGGGCGACAATTGGCGCCGGGCCGGTACCGTACTGAGCTTCTGGCAACAAGGCGAAGACTGCCTGCTGACCGCCGTGCTCAACAAGGATCTGGAAGCAGACGCCGTATTCAGGCTCAAAGATCAGCCGGACAGCCGGCTGCATCTGCAGCCCCTGCCCTACGATCTGGTGGACTGAGCCCCGCTGATGGCCGCGTTCTTCAGCCAGGACGCGGCCTTGCCCAGGGGCCGCTGCTTGTGCCAAATCAGCTCCAGCGCCACCTGCCAGTCGGTGTCGTCGAAGGCCAGCCGGGGCGATACCAGCAACCCTTCTCCCAGGGCCCGGGATACGATGTGCTCGGGCACATAGGCCCAGCCCAGGTTACGCTGCACCAGCTCCACGATGACCCAGTGGCTTTCCACCCACCATACGTCCGACGCCACCCGCAGCCGTACCTTTTCCTCGCTGTCGTTGCGGGTCGCCACCATCAGTTGGCGGTGGCGCTTGAGCTCCTCCCAGTCCACCCGCTGGCCGGCGAGGGCATGACCCGGGGCACAGACGATCTTCATCGGCACCCAGCCGAGGGCATGAAAGTTGAGGGATGAGGGCAGGATTTCCTGGCGCCACATGATGCCCAGGTCGACCCGTTCCTCCAGCACCATGCGGCTGACGTCCTCCATCAGCGGGAACAACAGCTCCAGCTCGACACTGGGGAACCGGCGGGCAAATTCATCCATCAGCCGCCCCAGTTGATCGGAAGGGTAGAGTTCGTCCACCGCCAGTACCAGCCGGCTTTCGACCCCTTCCCCCAGGCTCTTGGCCAGGCCGCGGAAGTGTTCGCAGCGCTCCAGGATCACCCGGGCCTCCGCCAGTAGCCGCTCCCCGGCCGGGGTCAACCGGGGATAACGGCCTTCCCGGCTGAACAGCGGGTTGTCGAGATCGATTTCCAGGTTGGCCACCGCCGTGCTGACCACCGACTGCACCTTGCCCAGGCGGCGGGCGGCGGCCGAAAAGGAGCCGGTTTCCACCGTGGCGACGAAGGCCTGCAATTGTTCCAGGGAAAAACTCATCTATCTTAAAATCCGATACAAGCTAACTTTTACTCTCGATATTAGCAGATAGAATCGGCATCAAAGCACTTCACTGCGGAGGAAATATCATGCGTACAACCAAAGACCGGATTCGCCACGCCCTGGGATTTGAAATCATCGGCCTGCTGATCTTCGCGCCCCTGGCCAGCCTACTGTTCAACCACAAGCTGTTCGACATGGGGCTGATGGCGCTGGTCGGCTCCATCATCGCCACGGTCTGGAACTACATTTACAACCTGCTGTTCGACCATGTCCTGCTCAAACTGAGAGGTGAGGTACGCAAGACCACGCCGATCCGGATAGGCCATGCCCTGCTGTTCGAAGGCGGCCTGCTGCTGCTGTTCCTGCCGATGATCGCCTGGCACCTGGGCATCACCCTGTGGGAGGCCTTCGTGATGGATATCGCCATGGCCAGCTTCTATCTGGTATATGCCTATCTCTACAACCTGGCCTATGACAGGGTCTTTCCTTTACCTTTCATCCCGCAACAACAGGCGGCCGGCCAGGGATAAAAAAACCGCCGAACGGCGGTTTTTTCCTTCTTACTTATGATTTTTCCTCTATGGTCGACAATCCGGCGACGTCTTCCAGGCTGTCCGGGTTACCTTCCATCCGGGCCACTATGGTGTTGACCGCGGTGTCACCCACCACGTTGGAAGCGGTACAGAACATATCGTTGATGCGGTCCACCGCCATGATGATGGCCATGGCCTCGATCGGCAGCCCCATCTGGTGCAGCAGTACCCCGGCCATCACCACGGCACCGCCGGGCACGCCGCCCACGCCCACGGACATCAGCAGCACGGTCATACCCACGGTCAGCAGATCGCCGGCGGGGATGGGAGTGCCGGAAATATTGGCGGCAAAGATGGCCGCCAGGGTGATATAGATGGCGGAACCGGACATGTTGATAGTGGCGCCGAGTGGCACCCCAAAACCGGCGATGGCCCTGGACACTCCCAGCTTCTCGGTCAGGGTGCGCATGGTCACCGGTATGGTGGCGTTGGAGCTGGCGGTGGACAGGGAGAACAGCAGTTGCTCACGGGTGGCCTTGCGGAACTCGCCCGGCTTGATGCCGGTGGTCAGCCACACCGCCAGCGGATAGGCCACCAGTATCCAGAAGCCAAGCACCAGCACCACCAGGGCCACATAGCCGGCCACCGACATCAGGGTGTCTGCCTCCAGAGTGGCGCCCAGGCTGATCATCAGCGCGAACACGCCGTAGGGAGCCAGGATCATCACCAGGCCCACCAGCTTCATCATCACCTCGTTGGCCATGCGGAAAGCGCTGGCCGCAGGCTGAGCCGTGGCACCCAGCCCCTGGATGGCCAGGCCGGTGAGGATGGCCATGAAGATAATCTGCAGCATGTCACCGGAGGCAAAGGCCTGCACCGGGTTGCTGGGCACTATGCCCACCAGTATGGCGCCGATGTTGGGCGTTTCGGTGGTGGCCAGCTCGACGGCGTCGGAGGCGCCATGGGGCAGTCTGGCACCCAGGCCGGGCTGGAAAATCACCCCCACCAGTATGGCGGCGGCGATGGAAAGGATGGTGTTGATGATATAGAGCCCGAAGGTCTTGCTGCCCAGGCGACCGAAGCTGGTGATATCGCGCAGCTCGCAGATGCCGGTGACGATGGAGATATAGACCAGGGGTACCACCATCAGCTTGATCAGCGACACGAACATGCCACCCACTCCGTCGGCCAGGCCGACCGCCCCTTCATTCAGGAAGGCAACACCGGTAAAGAGATACTGAATCATGCTGCCGATGGCCAGACCGGCGAAGAGGCCGGTGAAGATGCGGGCAGAGAGAGAGCCTTTCATATGTATTCCTCAGCAAGACCTGAACAGATTATCTGCTATTGTTTATTTTTATAGATAAGTTGACCAGCCAGTTGGCTGGTGACGGGATTTTACATTTAAAAAACAGATCGGCAACCCTATCGCCCGGGTAGAGCGCGGTTGCGTGAGCACTCTCACAATACTTGAGCATTTACAAAAAAGTTTAACTCGCTGATGCCCCCGCAAAAACGACGGCGGTCAGCCGGCGCAGATACTGGCTGACGATATCCCGACGATGACGTCATCGCCTGCCGGGCCAGGTGCTTGAGCATTCCCGTGTTCAGCGAGGGAGGGGGCGGATCAAGTGTCATGGTTCAACGCATTTATTGACACGCTCAATTACACTGATGTGTACTGAGGGCTGATGCAACAATCCAGGACAATGCCAAGTCGTCATCCCGTCTTTTGGTCTATTGTCATAATTTCAAGGATGCGTCGTATGGGTTCGGCAAACGGGGTAACACTCATGGATAAATACAGCCTGAACACCCCCCCGCTTCCTCCCGATACGGCATTGCTTCGGATCTTGTCTTCACGCCCACGAGCCAAAGGGCAGCTACAGCCCGACAGCTGATAAGCGGCTGTACCGCGGCCAGGATCGCCGGCACAGCCGCAAAACCTCAATACCAAAACAACAATCCAGCCGACTGCCTGCCCTCCGAGCCGACGGGGATTGGTGGTCCCGACTGCCAGATACGGGGATAGCGCTTATGCATAACCACGTACCCAATTTCTCCATCGAGGAATACCACCAGCGCCTGGCCAAGGTTCGCACCGCCATGGACCAGTGTGAAATCCAGATCCTGATCGTACACGATCCGTCCAACATCGCCTGGCTCACCGGCTACGACGGCTGGTCCTTCTATACCCCCCAGGTGGCGGTAGTGGGGCCGGCTGGCGAGCCGCTCTGGTATGGCCGCCAGATGGATTACAACGGTGCCAGACGTACCGTCTACCTGCAGGAAGACAACATCACCTGGTACCCGGACTACTACGTGATGAATCCCCCCATGCACGCCATGGAATACCTGGCCAACCAGTTGCTCAAGCCCCGCGACTGGGCCCGTGGCAATATCGGCATCGAAATGGACAACTACTACTTCAGCCCCACCGCCTATCTGGCATTGAAGGAAAACCTGCCCGAGGCCGAGCTGGTGGACGCCACCGCCCTGGTCAACTGGTGCCGGGCGGTCAAGTCCGAGACCGAACTGCGCTATATGCGCATCGCCGCCCGCATCGTGGAAAACATGCACCAGGCCGCCTTCGAGATGATCGAGCCCGGCCTGCCCAAGAACCGGCTGGTGGCCGAAATCTACCGGGTGGCGATGGAAGGGCACGAAGGCCACTTCGGCGACTATCCGGCCGTAGTGCCCATGCTATCTTCGGGTGCGGATGCTTCGGCCCCGCACCTGACCTGGGACGATCGCCCCTTCAACCACAACGAAGGCACCTTCTTTGAAATTGCCGGCTGCCATCGCCGCTACCACTGCCCGCTGTCGCGCACCATCTTCCTGGGCCAACCCAGCGATAACTTCCTGCACGGGGAAGAGGCGCTCGATGCCGCCCTGGAGGCCGGCCTGGCCGCCGCCAAGCCGGGCAACCGCTGTGCCGACATCGCCAACGCCCTCAACGCCACCCTGGCGGAATACGGCTTCGATCGGGCCGGTGCCCGCTGCGGCTACCCCATCGGGCTGAGCTACCCGCCGGACTGGGGCGAGCGCACCATGAGCCTGCGCAACACCGACCCCACCATCCTGGAGCCGGGCATGACCTTCCACTTCATGCCGGGGCTCTGGCTGGACGACTGGGGTATAGAGACCACCGAGAGCATAGTGATCACCGAGACCGGGGTGGAAACCCTGTGCAACTATCCCCGCAAGCTGTTTGTGAAGAGGTAACCCCATGCGCCTGGATCGCTACGACATCAAAATTTTGCACATCCTGCACCAGCAGGGCCGTATCACCAAATCCGGCCTGGCCGAGGCCATCAACCTCTCGGTCAGTCCCTGCTGGGAGCGGGTCAAACGGCTGGAAAACGCCGGCATCATCCGGGGCTACGGCGCCCGCATCAACACCGAAGTGCTGTTCAAGCGCTCGCCGGTGCTGGTGGAAGTCAGCCTCAAGCAGCACAGTGCCGAAGCCTTTAACCGCTTCGAGCAGGCCATGCTGCAATGCGATCAGGTGGTGGACTGCTACGCCACCGGCGGCGGTGTCGACTATATCCTCAAGGTGATATGCACAGACATCGACCAGTATCAACGGCTGGTCGACAGCTGGCTCACTGCCCAGATCGGCATAGAACGCTACTTCACCTATATCGTCACCAAGACCATCAAACAGCAGCAGCCCAGGCTGGAATTCTCGGCGGAATACAAGGAATAGGATTGGGGACGGCTCCCCACCTTTCTCTCCCCTCCAGAAAAAAACCATTTTTCCGCCGTCGTTATAAGAAAAATCGCCCCGCCAACGCCGGGACAACAAAAAGTATCTCCCCGCCATCGCTCCTAGAATGACCTCATGACAACAACCTGTTCCCAAACAACGCAACGGATTGGTGGTGTTTATGAGTCTTACCCACAAGCAGGTATCCGACAGCAAGGTCACCGCAGCCATTATGCCCTGCCTGCAAGATCCCCGGCTGGTGCGCGAGCTGGCCTATGTCAACGGCAAATGGGTCAATGGCAACAGCGATCTGGCCGTGCTCAACCCGGCCACCGACGACATCATCGGTCACTGCACCCAACTGCAGCCGCTGCAGGTCAGCCAGGCTATCGACGCCGCCGACCGCGCCTTCCCGGCCTGGCGGGCGCGGCTGGCCGACGAGCGCGCCGCCCTGCTGATGCGCTGGCACGATCTTATCCTGGAAAACAGGGAAGACCTGGCGGTGTTGATGGTGCTGGAGCAGGGCAAGACCCTGGCCGACGCCCGCAGCGAAATCGACTACGGTGCCTCCTTTATCCGCTGGTTCGCGGAGGAAGCCCGCCGCGCCTACGGCGAGACCATTCCCAGCCATATTCCCAACACCCAGTTGGCCACCCTGCGCGAGCCCATCGGCGTGGCGGCGCTGATCACCCCCTGGAACTTCCCCAGCGCCATGATCACCCGCAAGGCGGCGGCGGCCCTGGCCATCGGCTGCACCGTGCTGGTCAAGCCGGCCAGTGAAACCCCCTTCTCCGCCCTGGCGCTGGCCGAGCTGGCCGAACGCGCCGGCTTCCCGGCCGGGACATATAACGTGATCACCGGTGACGGCACCGAGCTGTGCGGCGTGCTGTGCCGCTCCGACAAGGTCAAGGCGCTGTCGTTCACCGGCTCCACCCGGGTCGGTAAGCTGCTGCTGGAACAGGCGGCCGCCACCGTCAAGAAGTGCTCCATGGAGCTCGGCGGCAACGCCCCCTTCATCGTGCTGCCGGACATGGACATAGAAGCGGCCGCCAGGGCGGCGGTGGACGCCAAGTTCCAGACCGCCGGGCAGGACTGCCTGGCCGCCAACCGCATTTTCGTGCCGCGCGCCAGCTATGAAGACTTCCTCGCCGCCTTCGCCGCCGAGATGGCCAGAATCCAGGTAGGCAACGGCTTCGACGAGGGCGTGACCATGGGTCCGCTGATCTTCCGCCAGGCGGTGGACAAGGCCCAGGCCATCGTCGACGACGCCCTCGCCAAGGGCGCCCGGCTGATTGCCGGCGACCAGAGCCGGGCGCCGGGCGCCAACTTCTTTATGCCAACCCTGCTGGCCGACGTGACCCCGGAGATGAAGGTATTCCGCGAGGAGAATTTCTGCCCGGTGGCCGGGGTGCTGCCCTACGACAGCATCGACGAGCTGATCCCCCAGGCCAACGACACCGAATACGGCCTGGCCGCCTATGTGTACGGCCATGACATCCGCCATATCTGGCAACTGATGCGCGGCCTGGAGTTCGGCATGGTGTCGGTCAACTCGGTGAAGATGACCGGCCACCCCATCCCCTTCGGCGGGGTCAAGCAGTCGGGCCTGGGCCGCGAAGGCAGCCGTCACGGCTTCGATGAATACAGCCAGATCAAGTACTACTGCCTGGGTGCCATGCCGACCGTTAGCGGCAGCTGAGACCAGGACTGAACACCCATACCGGACTGAACGCTATCAAGGGAGCGACCACCATGACCATAGATACCAAAAAGCTGCTCGACATCGACCGCAATAGCGTGTTCCACGCCTCCACCCACCTGAAGCAGTACGCTCATGGTGAAGTGGGCGGACGCATCATCACCGGTGCCCAGGGCATCCGCATCCAGGATTCCGAAGGTGTGGAGCTGATCGATGCCTTCGCCGGCCTGTACTGCGTGAACATCGGCTACGGCCGCACCGAAATGGCCGAGGCCATCTACGAACAGGCCAGGAAGCTGGCCTACTACCACACCTATGTGGGCCACACCAACGAGGCGCTGATCGCGCTGTCCGACCGCATCATCAAGATGGCCCCCGCCGGCATGAGCAAGGTCTACTACGGCATGTCCGGCAGCGACGCCAACGAAACCCAGCTCAAGCTGGTGTGGTACTACAACAACGCCCGTGGCCTGCCCCAGAAGAAAAAGGTGATCTCGCGGGATCGCGGCTACCATGGCTCCAGCATCGCTTCCGGCTCCATGACCGGCCTGCCGCTGTTCCATGCCCACTTCGATCTGCCGCTGGAGCGCATCAAGCACACCATTGCGCCGGTCTACTACCGCCGCCCCGACGACAACATGAGCGAGCCGGAGTTCTCCAGGTACTGCGCCGCCAAGCTGGAAGAGATGATCCTGGCGGAAGGGCCGGACACCGTCGCCGCCATGATCGGCGAGCCGGTACTGGGCACCGGTGGCATAGTACCGCCGCCCGAGGGCTACTGGGCCGAGATCCGCAAGGTGCTCGACAAGTACGACATCCTGCTGATCGCCGACGAAGTGGTGTGCGGTTTCGGTCGCCTGGGCGCCGACTTCGGCTCCCTCTACTACGACATGAAGCCGGACCTGATGACGGTCGCCAAGGGCCTGACCTCCGCCTACCAGCCGCTGTCCGGCGTGATCGTGGGCGAGAAGGTATGGCAGGTGCTGGAGCAGGGCACCGATCAGTGGGGCGCCATCGGCCACGGCTACACCTATTCCGGCCACCCCATGGGTGCCGCTTCCGCCCTGTGCAACCTGGACATCATCGAGCGCGAAGGGCTGGTGACCAACGCCCGTGAGGTGGGCGCCTACCTGCAGCAGCGCATGCAGCAAACTTTCGCCGAGCACCCGCTGGTGGGCGAAAGCCGCGGCGTGGGCCTGCTGCACGCCCTGGAGTTCTCCCGCAACAAGACCAGGCGCGAGCACTTCGAGCCCAACCTCAAGGTGGGCCCGCAGATCGCCGCCGCCTGTCTGGAGCAGGGCCTGATCGCCCGCGCCATGCCCCACGGCGACATCTTGGGCTTCGCCCCACCGCTGGTGGTGACCAAAGGCGAAGTGGACGACATCGTCGAGCGCACCGCCAGGGCGGTGAACAAGGTCACCGACCAGTTGCTCCGCGGCGGCGACTGGCGACCCGGCCGCAAGGGGTGAAGAGCAAAACGTAAAAAACCGGGCCCAGGCCCGGTTTTTATTTGTTCATTAATAACTTAACGCTGCGGACGCAGGGTCGGGAACAGGATGACGTCGCGGATGGTGTGGGAGTCGGTCAGCAGCATCACCAGGCGGTCGATGCCGATACCCTGGCCGGCGGTCGGCGGCAGGCCGTGCTCCAGCGAAGTCACGTAGTCTTCGTCGTAGAACATGGCTTCATCGTCGCCCGCGTCTTTCTGATCAACCTGATCGCGGAAACGCTGGGCCTGATCTTCGGCGTCGTTCAGCTCGGAGAAGCCGTTGGCGATTTCGCGGCCACCGATAAAGAATTCGAAGCGGTCGGTAATGGTCGGATCCTTGTCGTTGCGGCGCGCCAGCGGCGACACTTCTTCCGGATACTCGGTGATGAAGGTCGGCTGGATCAGGCGGTGTTCGGCGGTCTCTTCGAAGATCTCGGTGATCACCCGGCCCAGACCCCAGCTCTTCTCGACCTTGATCTTGAGATCCTTGGCCACTTCGCAGGCGCCGTCGAAGGTGGCCAGTTGCTCCAGGGTCACCTCGGGGTTGTACTTGAGGATGGCGTCCTTCATGCTCAGCCGCGCGAAGGGCTTGCCGAAGTCGAACACTTCCTCGCCGTATTTCACCTCGGCGGTACCCAGCACCTGGGTCGCCACGGTGCGCAGCATCTCTTCGGTGAAGTCCATCAGGTCGCGGTAGTCGGCGTAGGCCCAGTAGAACTCCATCATGGTGAACTCGGGGTTGTGCCGCGGCGACAGGCCCTCGTTGCGGAAGTTGCGGTTGATTTCGAACACCTTCTCGAAACCGCCCACCACCAGCCGCTTCAGGTACAGCTCGGGGGCGATACGCAGGTACATGTCCATGTCGAGGGCATTGTGGTGGGTGATAAAGGGACGGGCCGAGGCGCCACCCGGGATCACCTGCATCATCGGCGTTTCCACTTCCATGAAGCCATGGCCGTTCATAAACTGGCGGATGGCGGCCATCACCTGAGAACGGATCTGGAAGGTCCGGCGGGAGTCTTCGTTGGTGATCAGATCCAGGTAGCGCTGGCGGTAGCGGGTTTCCTGATCCGACAGGCCGTGGAACTTCTCTGGCAGGGGGCGCAGCGCCTTGGTGAGCAGCTTGAACTGGTCCATGTTGACGTAAAGGTCGCCCTTGCCGGACTTGTGCAGCACGCCGGTCACACCCACGATGTCACCGATGTCCAGGCCGCCGTACTGATCCTTGATGATCTGCTGGGCTTCCTTGGTGGCGTAGGCCTGAATACGACCGGACATGTCCTGCAATGCCAGGAAGGGGCCGCGTTTGGCCATGATGCGGCCGGCCACGGACACCACCTTGCCCAGGGCTTCGAGGGCGTCCTTGTCGTGCTCGCCGAATTCGGCCTGCAGTTCGCCGGCCAGGTGCTCGCGCTGGAAGTCGTTGGGGTGGCCGTTGGCCGGGCAGTCCTTGCGGATTTGCTCGAGCTTGGCGCGGCGCTCGGCAATGAGTTTATTCTCGTCTTGTAGCTGCTCTGTCATGATTAAGCCTTGTTTGAATCTTTATTGGAGACCCTGCTCCAGGCGGGAGCAGGGTCTGCCTAAGCCAACCGTCGATGGCAGGGATGCCATCGCCGAGCATACAGGGAAGTACTTGCTGCGTGTTGGCGGTGGTTGAGCCTGCTCCCGACGGATCGGCATGGAAAATTAAAGCCCGGACTTGAGGCTGGCTTCGATAAACTTGTCCAGGTCGCCGTCCAGCACCGACTGGGTGTTGCGGGTTTCAACCCCGGTACGCAGATCCTTGATGCGGGCGTCGTCCAGCACGTAGGAACGGATCTGGCTGCCCCAGCCGATGTCGGACTTGCTGTCTTCCATCGCCTGTTTCTCGGCGTTCTGCTTCTGCAGCTCCAACTCATACAACTTGGCCTTCAGCTGCTTCATCGCCTGATCCCGGTTTTTGTGCTGGGAACGGTCGTTCTGGCACTGCACCACTATGCCGGTGGGTTCGTGGGTGATCCGTACCGCCGAGTCGGTTCTGTTGACGTGCTGACCACCGGCGCCGGAGGCACGGTAGGTATCGACCCGCAGATCCGCCGGGTTGATTTCGATCTCGATGTCGTCGTCGATTTCCGGATACACGAAGGCGGAGCAGAAGGAGGTGTGGCGACGGCCGCCGGAGTCGAACGGCGACTTTCGCACCAGGCGGTGCACGCCGGATTCGGTGCGCAGCCAGCCGAAGGCATATTCGCCACTGAACTTGACGGTGACGGACTTGATGCCGGCCACTTCCCCTTCGGACAGTTCGATGATTTCGGTCTTGAAGCCGCGGGCTTCGCCCCAACGCAGGTACATGCGCAATACCATGTTGCACCAGTCCTGGGCCTCGGTGCCTCCGGAGCCGGCCTGCAGATCCAGGTAGCAGTCGGATCCGTCGTGCTCGCCAGAGAACATGCGTCGAAATTCCAGATCGGCCAGTTTCTTCTCCAGCGCGTCCAGATCGGCCTTGGATTCCTCGAAGGTATCTTCGTCTTCTTCTTCCACCGCCAGCTCGACCAGGCCACTGATATCCTCAATGCCCCGATCCAGCTCATCCAGGGTACCGACGACCCCTTCCAGAGTGGCTCTTTCCTTACCCAGTGCCTGGGCTCGCTCGGGCTGGTTCCATACATCCGGCTGTTCCAGCTCGGCGTTTACCTCTTCCAGACGCTCTTTCTTGGCATCGTAGTCAAAGGTACCCCCTAAGAAGCTGTGCCCGTTCAGACAGCTCCTTGAGTTTGTTGTACACAGGGTTTACTTCAAACATGGGTCGACAGACTCTCTGTTGTACTGAGTGAGTGTGTTTGGCGGCTCGCCAAAATCAGGGCGCTTATTCTACCGAAAGCCGGGCCTGAACGCAGCAGTGAGCGGCCATATTTCGAGCGACTATCAATATTTAGTTTCGATTAAATTTTTTTAAGCGGCTGTCGATATAATAAGGTATCGCCCCAACCAGAATAAAAAAAGTGAACAACCTTAAATTAAAGCACAAGATTCTGTTAAGTTTTATCGCTGCCATTGTGATCACCGCCCTGACCCTCAGCGGCCTCGGCTTTCGGGACATGAGAAACCAGCTTTACCAGGATAGCGAGCATCTGGTGTCCAGCCTGGGTCAAAAAGAGGCAGACAAGGTGGCTGAATGGCTGGGCAACCGCCAGGCCATGCTAAGTGCCGCCGCCAAGCAACTGGGAGACAGCCCCCTCTCTTCCCTGCAACTGATACAGGAAGCCGGCAATTTCCAGCTAGGCTTTTACGGTACCGCCAGCGGCGTGATGCACGACAGCGACCCCCGTATCGATCGTACCGGTTACGACCCTCGTAGCCGTCCTTGGTATCAACAGGCCCAGAGAGACAACAGAAGCATCGTCACCGCCCCCTACCTGGACGTCGCCTACAACGTGCTGGTGGTCACCCTCGCCCAACCGGTGCAGCAAAACGGCCGCCTGGCCGGGGTGATCGGCGGCGATGTGGCCATTACCAGCCTGATCGAGGATATCAACGCCATCCGCCTGCCGGCCCGGGGCTACGCCATGATGCTCGACAAAAGCGGTACCCTGATAGCCCACCGGGATCAGGCAAGGGTGCTGCAGAGCGCCGCCAATCTGGATCCGAATTTGTCCACCACCAACCTGGCTCGCTGGCAACGGGACCAGACCCTGCACCCGGTGGCCCTTGCCGGCGAGAACAAGCTGGTCTATGCCCAGCCGGTACCGGGCAGCGACTGGCAACTGCTGTTCGTGCTCGACCGGGCGGCCTTGGAAGCGCCGCTTACCAGCATGTTGTGGCAACAACTGGGCCTGGCCGCCCTGGTGATCGTCGTCGCCGTGATGCTGATCGGCCTGCTGGTACAGGTACTGCTCGCTCCCCTGCTCAAGGTTTCCCGAGCCCTGGCCCAGATTGCCGACGGCCAGGGGGACCTGACCCAGCGCATCGAGCTCAGCAGCCGGGATGAAGTAGGCCAGCTTGCCGCCAACTTCAACCGCTTCGTGAGCAGTCAGGCAGAACTGATTCGCCAGATCCGCAGCCAGGCCGAGCACCTGGGCAGCAACGCCGAGCAGGCCTCGGTGCGTGCCAACCAGACGGTAACCGAGCTAGGCCGCCAGCAGCAGGAAGTGGCCATGGTGGCCACGGCAGTGACCGAAATGGCTTCCGCCACCCAGGAAATCGCCAATAACGCCGAGCACACCGCCACGGCCGCCCAGCAGTCATCGGCCAGCACCGAGCAGGGCAAGCAGCTGGTACACAAAACCCGGGATTCCATCCAGTCCCTGGCCCGGGAAATGGATCAGGCATCGTCGGTCATCGTGCGCCTGGATCAGCACGCCAAGGAAATTTCCAGCGTACTGTCCACCATTCAGGGCATTGCCGAGCAGACCAACCTGCTGGCCCTGAATGCCGCCATCGAGGCAGCCCGCGCCGGCGAGCAGGGTCGCGGCTTCGCGGTGGTGGCGGACGAGGTGCGGGTGCTGTCCCAGCGCACCCACGCTTCCACCGAGGAAATCCAGGACACCATCAGCACCCTGCAGCAGGCCACCAACGAGGCGGTGAAGCTGATGGACACCAGCCGCAACCTGGCGGAGCTGAGCGTGGAAGACGCGGAGGCCGCCGCCCTGGCCCTCGCGGAAATCACCACCGCCGTAGGGATGATCTCGGACATGGCCAGCCAAATCGCCACGGCGGCGGAAGAACAGAGCCAGGTGACTGGGGAGATCACCCAGAACACCACCGCCATCAAGGACGTGGCCGACGAGCTGGCCGAGGATGCGACCCAGTCCCTGCAGCAGTCGAAAAACCTGCACAAGCAGGCGGGTGAACTGAACGGCCTGGTCAGCGCCTTTACCCTGTAACAAGGTGAGGCGTGAGGGGCGAAAGGTGAAGCAGGACACGCCTCACGCCTCACGCCTTCAGCAACTTACAGCGGTGCCAACTGCTCCACCAGCAGTTGCAGCTGGCGCCGCCCCTTCCATTCGTTCACATCCAGCTTGTAGGCCAGCTCTACCTTCTGGATGGCGGCGTTGGGCCAGACGCCCAGATCCACGTTGAAGGCGATGGCGTCGAGAACGGTGCGTCCCTCGTCCGGACTCAGCACCAGCTTGAGGTGCTTCTCTCCCACCAGCCGCTGCTGGATGATACGGAACTCACCGTCGAACAGGGGATCGGGAAAGGCCTGGCCCCAGGGGCCGGCAAAGCGCAGTTGTTCGGCCAGCTCCAGGGTCAACTCCTGTACCGTCAGTTCGCCGTCGCTCAGGATTTCCCCGGCCAGCAGCTCGGGGTTGACCCATTCGTCCACCATCTGCTCGAACGCCACCTTGAACGGCGCCAGCGCCGCCTTGCTCAACGACAGCCCCGCCGCCATGGCGTGACCGCCGAACTTGGCGATCAGACCCGGGTGGCGGCTGTTGATGGCCTCCAGCAAATCCCGCAGGTGCACCCCGGGAATGGAGCGACCCGAGCCCTTGAGTTCGTCCTCGCCCGCTTCGGCAAAGGCGATCACCGGGCGGAAGTAACGTTCCTTGATGCGCGAGGCCACCAGCCCCACCACCCCTTGGTGCCAGTCGTCCTGGTGCAGCACCAGGCCGGCGGGCAGTTCGCCGTCATTGATGCGCACCCGGGCCAGGCTGGCCAGGGCCTCCTGCTGCATGCTCGCTTCGATGGCCTTGCGTTCCCGGTTGAGCTCGTCCATCAGCGCCGCCAGTCGGCGGGCTTCGTCCAGGTTGTCGCTGAGCAGGCAGGCCACCCCCATCGACATGTCGTCGAGCCGTCCCACGGCGTTGAGCCGGGGACCCAGGGCAAAACCGAGATCCGTGGCCACCAGCCGCGCCTGGCTGCGCCCGGAAATGTCGATCAACGCCTGGATACCGGGCCGGATCCGGCCGGCGCGCATCCGTTGCAGGCCCTGGTGCACCAGCACCCGGTTGTTGCCGTCCAGTGCCACCACGTCCGCCACCGTACCGAGCGCCACCAGATCCAGGTAATCCGCCATATTGGGTGCCGTGATCCCCTGTCGCTCGAACCAGCCGTGCTGACTCAGGGTCGAGCGCAGCGCCAGCAACAGATAGAAGGCCACACCGACCCCGGCCAGGTTCTTGGAGGGAAAGTCACAGCCGCGCTGGTTGGGATTGACGATGGCGTCCGCCTCAGGCGTTTCCTCGCCGGGCAGGTGGTGATCGGTGACAATCACCTGCATGCCCGCCGCCTTGGCCGCCGCCACCCCCTGGATGCTGGAAATGCCGTTGTCCACGGTGATCAGCAGCTCGGCGCCCAGGGCCGACGCCTCTGCCACTACCTGGGGGCTCAGGCCGTAGCCGTAGTCGAAGCGGTTGGGCACCAGGTAATTGATCCGCCGCGCGCCCATGGCGCGCAGGCCGTGCACCATCAACGCCGAGCTGGTGGCACCGTCGCAGTCAAAATCGCCCACTATCAGGATGTTGCGCTGCTCAATCAGAGCCTGCTCCAACAAGGACACCGCCTCCGCCATGCCCTTGAAGCCGGGCTTGAGCAAGGCGCCGGCCTGCAGGTTGAGCTGTTCGGGAAGCACCACGCCGCGGCTGGCATAGAGCCGCTGCAGCAGGGGGGAAAGTTCGGCGGGCAACTGATGGGGCGCGACTTCACGCCGGCGGATGGGCAATCGGGAACGGACGGACATGGGCTGACTTGTTTTTAAACGGGCCGATAACACTAACCGCGCGGTGGAGAATTTGCAACGCTCCACCGCAGGCGGCTTATCCCCTGGGATGATGCTGCTCGTGCAGGGCGTTGAGCCGGTGGGTGGCCACATGGGTATAGATCTGGGTGGTGGACAAGTCCGAATGCCCCAGCAGCAGCTGCACCACCCGCAGGTCGGCGCCGTGGTTGAGCAGGTGGGTGGCGAAGGCATGGCGCAGGGTGTGGGGCGACAGTTCCATAGTAATGCTGGCACGCAGGGCATAATGCTTGATACGGTGCCAGAAGGTCTGCCGGGTCATCTGCCGGGCCCGACGCGAGGGGAACACCACGTCCGACGGCTGCTCGCCCAACAGCGCCCCCCGCGCCTCCTTCAAGTAGCGGCTCAGCCAGTACAACGCCTCTTCGCCCATGGGCACCAGCCGATCCTTGTTGCCTTTGCCGGTCACCCGCACCAGGCCCTGGCGCAGGCTGATGCTTTCCATCGACAGGCTCACCAGCTCACTCACCCTCAGGCCGGTGGCGTACAGCAGTTCCAGCATCGCCTTGTCGCGCAGCTCCAGGGGATCACCCACCTCCGGCGCCTGCAGCAGCCGGGACACCTGCTCTTCGCTCAGATCCTTGGGCAGCCGCTTGGGCAGCTTGGGGCCGGCGATCAGCACGCTGGGATCGTCGGCGCGCAGCTGCTCCCGGTGCAGGTACTGGAAGAAACGGCGCAGCACACTCAGCATGCGCGCCGTACTGCTGGCCTTGAAGCCCAGATCCAGCCGGTGCGCCAGGTACTGCTGCAGGGTCAGGCCGTCTACCGCCAGCAGACTGCTGCCCTCACCGTCCAGCCAGGCGGCGAAGTGGGTCAAATCGCTGCGGTAGGAAGCCAGGGTGTTGTCGGACAGCCCCTTCTCCAGCCAGAGGGCGTCGACGAATTGTTCCACCAGGGGATAGCTCATGGTTACTCCGGGCTCTGCCCTGTGCGCGGGCTTCTGTTATGATAGGGCCATTGTCTGTTGAGATAACGGAACCCCATGAATATCGGTCTCTTTTACGGCTCTACCACCTGCTATACCGAAATGGCCGCCGAGAAAATCCGCGACCAGCTCGGCGCCGAGCTGGTCGAACTGCATAATATCAAGGATGTGCCGCTCAAGCGCGCCGAAGTCTACCCCATCCTGATCCTCGGCATCTCCACCTGGGATTTCGGCGAACTGCAGGAAGACTGGGAGTCCCACTGGGACGAAGTGGACCAGTTGGAGCTGGACGGCCGGGTGGTCGCCCTGTTCGGCATGGGCGATCAACTGGGCTATGGCGAGTGGTTTCAGGATGCGCTCGGCCTGCTGCACGACAAGGTCGCTGCCCGCGGCGCTACCATCGTTGGCTACTGGCCCAACCAGGGCTACGAGTTCGAAGCCTCCAAGGCGCTCACCGACGACGGCCGCTACTTTGTCGGCTTGTCGCTGGACGAGGCCAACCAGTACGACGACACCGATGCCCGCATCCAGGCCTGGGTAACCCAGATACTGGAAGAAATCGCCGCCCTGTAATGGCCTAGAACACCATTTTCAGCGCCAGCCAGGGCACCAAGTTAAACAGCAATATCCCGATCTTGTACGCCGCCATAGCGGCGTAGTGGAGGGCATCGAACTGCCCGGGCGCAAGGCGGAACCAGCGTCCGTGCAGCCGGTGCATCCACTCCCTGGCAAAACAGAACACCATAAACCAGATCAGCAGAATGCCGTAGTTTATCCCCAGGCACCACAGCAGAAAATCCTGTACCGCATCCATCTCCATCACCTCCTCCCTCCGAGTATCCCCCATCAAGTGTATAGACCCGGCAAAAGAAAAGGCGGCCCGATGGCCGCCCCACAATCAACGCCGGGTATAACCAAGGCTCCTTGCTCAGCGAATAAGGGTACGGGACACCTCGAGATAGGCCTCGCCCCTGTCCTTGACCACCTGGGGCTGATTGGTCTCGGAGGCGATATGCACTTCCTCCAGGGTCTCCGCCAGGGCCGCGGTCTCTTCATTTATTTTGGTCAGGGCGTTTTCCAGGGTGTAGGTAAGCTGGTGCACCTCGTTCAGGGCAGCCGGCGTCAGTTCCCCCGCCAGCACTTCGGCCAGTTTGGTGTTGTATTCAGAAAAGTTGGCCACCGCCTGCACCAGGGTATCGGCGGGCTCGCCCTTGTAATGATCCGGGCGGGTGTCGGCCTGGGCATGGGATGCCAGCAGCAAGGTCAGGGCGGAGAAGGCGGGCAGCGAAAGGGATTTCATCATGGTTTCCTCGAAGTCAGGTTGAAGATCGCCCTCAACTTAAATCAAATAGTAATCATTATCAATTTTATCTAGACAATGATTGATCGGGATCAAACGACACCTTTCCCTACCGCTCTTCCTGTCTTGCTCCCCAAAGCAAAAGGGGCGGCTCAATGCCGCCCCTTGGAACCATGGCTAACCCTTGTCGACTCAGGCCACGGCTTCTTCCCGGGCCCTGCCCCCCATCAGGCCGACCACGGCGGCGACAAGGGTGGGCAGTACCCAGGCCATGCCGACACCGAACAGCGGCAGGAAGCCGAACAGACTCATGTTCAGGCCCGCGGCCTGCATGCCGTCGAGCAGACCAAACGCCAGGGATACGGCGATGATAAGGCGGAAGGCGAACACCGGCGATTTCATCAACGGCCGCAGGAAGGTGGCCAGCACCAGGGCAATAGCCACCGGATACAGCGCCACCAGAATGGGAATGGACACGGCGATCAGGGTGTTCAGGCCGACGTTGGCTACCAGCATGCAAGCCAGCGCAATTATCACCACCCAACGGCGGTAGCCGCCCTTGCCGGTCAGGTTGTGGAAATAGTCGGCACAGGAGGAGATCAGGCCCACGGCCGTAGTCAGGCAGGCCAGGGTAACGATGCCCGCCAGGATCCACAGGCCGGGGACGCCAAACAGGGCCAAGACATAGGCGCTGATAATCTCGCCGCCGTTGCTGGCGGACTCCACCACACCCAGGCTGGTACCGCCCAGAATGAACAGGGAAGTATAAACAAAACCCAGGCCGGCGGCGGCAATCAGTGCGGCCATCATCAGATAGCGGGACTGGGCGCGAGGTTCGGTCACGCCTTTCTTGCGCAGCACGTCCAGGATCAGGATGGCGAACAGCAGAGACGCGAAGGTATCCATGGTGTTATAGCCTTCGATAAAACCTTTCACGAACGGCTGGCTCATATAGGCTGCGGCCACCTCGGGCTGGGTGCCCTGAGGATTGACGAAGACGGCGATGGCCAGAATGATCAACAGCAACAGCAGTATCGGGGTCAGCAACTTACCCACCGCTTCCAATAACCGGCCCTGACTGAGAGAGAGCAACAATGCCACACCGAAAAAGGCGATGGTATACAGGGTGAGAGAGGCCTGGCCCGGATTGTCCAGGAAAGGCTTGACGCCCATTTCGAAGGCCACCAGGCCGGTACGGGGCGCGGCGAAGGCCGGGCCTATGATGATGAAAATGGCACAAGCCATAACAGTCACCACCACGGGGGGCAGATAACGGCCCATGGTCGGCAGGCCACCACCGGCCAGGGCGGCGGCGATCAACCCTGCCAGTGGCAGGCCGACCGCCGTGATCAGAAAGCCGAACATGGCACTGCTCAGGTGCTCACCGGCCAGGAAACCGGCCAGGGGCGGGAAAATGATATTACCGGCGCCCAGGAAGAAGGCGAAGGTCATAAACCCTAAGCCCATGATATCAAAAGTGGATAAGGATCTGTTCACAGCAAACCTCATTGCGGCTGTCCGCACAGTGCAGGCTTCATTTGGAAACCAAGCGAAATAACAATACGACACGCTGCCAGCCATCAGTTGGAAAATACTAAAAACTGGCACGCGCCGAGCTGGCCAGTAGCATAATGATGTGAAAATCAGATTCAAGGCAAAATTTACATCTTCAAATAGAAGGGCGAGACCATTCCCTTATATATGTCGCCATACTCATTTTTTATAGTATTAATGACAATTTCACCCGCTTTAAAACAGTGCTTAATGCTGCAGAACTGTAATAAAAAACGACCAGGACTTTTCCCCTCCCTAGTGACGACGTCCCGCCTTTCGATTAAATAAAAGCCGTTTAACTCGGCCTGTTCCATCGCCTCCTCCCGCGTCTGTGGTGGTAAAACCACGGATAATCTGCCATCGGCAGTAAGCAAACGTTTACTATGAGAAAACAGCTCCGCCAGGCTCAGACTGCCGGTATGGCGAGCACTGGCCCGGGCCGGACAATCGAACGACTGGCCGTGCTCGAAGTAGGGCGGATTGGACACAATCAGGTCGAATGGCTCGGCCTCGAACGCCTGCAGGGCGCCGCCGATAATGTTGACCTTGTCCGGCCAGGGCGAAGCAGCCACGTTTTCTGCTGCCTGGCCAGCCGCGATCCGATCCAGCTCCAGTCCGGAGATCCGGACCCCGGGTTCGCTACGCTGGGCCAACATCAGCGCTACCAGACCCGAGCCGGTGCCGATATCCAGAATACGACGAGCCGGCCCCAGCGGCGCCCAGGCCCCGAGCAGGATGCCGTCGGTGCCTACTTTCATGGCGCACCTGTCGTGATTGATATGAAATTGCTTAAAGGTAAAACCGCGGCCGCTCATGATGATCCTGTCAGGCTTTTTTATCCGAGTTCGCCTATAATACCCGCCTTTTAGGCTGACGAGATCGATCATGAGCAGTATGACCTTCGAGCAACTGGAACTGGACCCCATTCTGGTACGCGCCCTGGCACGCATGGGCTATGCCAGGCCCACCACCATTCAGAGCCAGGTCATTCCCGAAGCCATGAGCGGCCGGGACATCATGGCCTCGGCCCCCACCGGCACCGGCAAGACCGCCGCCTTCCTGCTGCCGGTCTGTCAGCACCTGCTGGATTTTCCCCGGCGCCAGGCCGGCCCGGCCCGAATCCTGATCCTGACGCCCACCCGCGAGTTGGCCAAGCAAATCGCCGACGATGCCAAAGCCATGCTCAAGGAAACCGGGCTGAGGGTAGAAGTGATCACCGGCGGGGTGAACAGTGAAAAACACCTGCCCGCCCTCACCAAGACTACCGACATCGTGGTGGCCACCCCGGGCCGGCTGTTGCAGTATATAGAAGAAGAATCCTTCGACAGCCGGGATATCGAAATGCTGATCCTGGACGAGGCGGATCGCATGCTCGACATGGGGTTTATCGGGGATGTGGATCGTATCGCCGCCGAGGCCCGCTGGCGCCGCCAGACCATGCTGTTTTCCGCCACCCTCGAAGGCCATGGCCTGACCAAATTTGCCGCCGATATTCTGAAGGAGCCGGTGGAAGTCACCGCCGAGCCCCCGCGCAGCGAGCGCAAGAAAATCACCCAATGGCTGCACCTGGCGGACGATCCCGAACACAAGTTCGCCTTGCTGGTCCATTTGCTGCGCCAGCCGGACGTCACCCGCAGCATCGTCTTCGTGAAAACCCGCGATCGGCTGATGGAGCTGGCCAGCCGGCTGCAGCAGGAAGGGCTGGACAACGCCTGGCTGCGTGGCGAGATGGATCAGGAAAAACGCTTCGAGGCGCTGCGCCGCTTCCGCAACGGCAAGGTCAATATCCTGGTGGCCACCGACGTGGCGGCGCGAGGCATCGACCTGCCCGAGGTCAGCCATGTGATCAACTTTGATATGCCACGCACCGCCGACGTATACGTACACCGTATCGGCCGCACCGGCCGGGCCGGTCGCAAGGGGACCGCCATCAACCTGGTGGAGGCCCACGACATGCCGATGGTGGTCAAGGTCGAACGCTACACCGAGCAGAAGCTCAAGCGCCGGGTCATCGACGAACTGCGCCCCAAGCACAAGGAAGCCAGCGTCACGACACGCAAGAAAAAAGTGAACGATGGCAAGAATAAGAAAGCCGAGCAACCGAAGAAAAAGATCAGGCAGCGCGATCAGAAGGCCAAGGGCAAACCCAAATGGGCTCAGGAAAAAAAAGCCGGCGAATAAAGGGCCGCGGCAAGCCAGAACCGCTTGACTATGCTTAGAGAAAAAACGGAGGTATGGTCATGTTCACTGATTACTCTGACCCGGATCTGCGCCGGGAGCAGCGGCGCAAGCTTCTGGACCGCCGGGATCTGATCCGCAGGGAGCCGCACAAGGCGGAGCGGCGCCAAGGTCATGACCGGCGCCGCATCGAGCAGTTCAAGCCGGGATGACGGCAATAAAAAACCGGCCATCGGGCCGGTTAAAATGAAGAAGAGTTTCTGAAAATGCAGTAGACACTCAGTATAGAAAGCGGCTGGAACAAAAAGTTCCGGCCGCTTTCTTTTTTTATTGCTCTTCCCGCTTGAACACCAACTCGGTGGAAGAGGACTCGGCTTCCACAAAGTCATAGCCTGCGCTGTCGAAGGCGGCGAGCTGGCTTACCTCGGTCAGCCGGTGCTCGATGATGTAACGCGCCATCATGCCCCTCGCCTTCTTGGCATAGAAACTGATCACCTTGTACTGGCCGTTCTTGCCGTCCTTGAATATCGGGGTCACGATCTGCCCGTCCAGCTTTTTCGGTTTCACCGCTTTGAAATACTCATTGGAGGCCAGGTTGATCAGCACGTTGTCACCCTGTTCCGCCATGGCCTGGTTGAGCTTGTCGGTGATGATGTCACCCCAGAACCGGTACAGATCCGTGCCCCGATCGTTGTACAGTTTAGTGCCCATCTCCAGCCGGTAGGGCTGCATCAGATCCAGCGGCCGCAGCACCCCGTACAAACCGGACAGCATACGCAGGTGGCGCTGGGCAAAGACAAAGTCATCCCGGCTCAGGGTCTCGGCCTCCAGCCCGGTATAAACGTCGCCCTTGAATGCCAGTATCGCCTGTTTGGCGTTGGCAGGGGTGAAGTCCGGCTGCCAGTCGGCAAAGCGGGCGGCGTTGAGCCCGGCCAGCTTGTCGCTGATACTCATCAACTTGCCGATCTCCGCCGGCGTCAGTTGCCGGGCCCGTTCGATCAACCCGGCGGAGTGATCCAGCAGTTCGGGCAGGCTGTAGTCGGCAATGACCGGCGGGGTGTCGTAATCCAGGGTTTTGGCGGGGGAAACCACTATCAGCATGAGAGTCCTCTAAGATTCTATCGTCACGTTATCGAGCAGGCCGGCATCCAGTTCACCGCCGCCGTGCAGTTTGATCATCAACCGCAGATCGTTGGGCGAGTCGGCATGGGCCAGAGCTTCGGAGTAGCCTATATGCTGCCGGGTGTAGAGGTCAAACAACGCCTGGTCGAAGGTCTGCATACCCAACTCACGAGATTTGGCCATGATGTCCTTCAGCCGATGCATCTCGCCCTGGCGGATCAGGTCCGCCACCAGCGGGGTATTGAGCAGGATCTCGAAGGCACCCCGGCGCTGAATGCCATCGAGGGAGGGAATCAGCTGCTGGGCCACGACCGCCTTAAGGTTGAACGACAGATCGAACAGCAATTGACGGTGCTTGCTTTCCGGCACCAGATGCATAATCCGGTCCAGCGCCTGGTTGGCGTTGTTGGCATGCAGGGTAGCCATGCACAGATGGCCGGTTTCGGCAAAGGACAGGGCGAAGCCCATGGTTTCTTCCGACCGGATCTCGCCGATGACGATCACATCCGGCGCCTGGCGCAGGGCGCTTTTCAGGGCGGCACCGAACGACTCGGTGTCGATGCCCACCTCCCGCTGGGTCACGATGGACTGGCCATGCTGGTGGACGTATTCCACCGGGTCCTCGATGGTAAGGATATGTCCGCCGGCATGGCGGTTGCGGTGGCCGATCATCGCCGCCTGAGTGGTGGACTTGCCGGTCCCGGTTCCGCCCACCAACAGCACCAGACCGCGCTTGGTCATGGCCACTTCACGCAAGGTGTCGGGCAGATACAGCTCTTCAAAGGTGGGAATATGGCTCTCGATACGCCGTATCACCATGCCCGCCTTTTCCTGCTGCCAGAAGGCACTGACCCGGAAACGGCCGAGGTTGGCTTCGGTCATGGCGAAGTTGGCTTCTTTATGTTGATGAAACCGGAGACGCCAGCTCTCATTCATGCAAGATTCAATCAAAGCCAAAGACTGGGCCGCGGTGAGTGGATCCGCACCAACCGGCAGCAGCCGGCCCTGCACCTTGACGGTGGGCGGAATGCCCGCCGATATATACATATCCGATGCCTGCTGTGCCAGCATGGCATTCAATAAAGGCGTCAATTCCATGTCCACCTCCGGTTGTTCGTTTACTGACCTGGTATCGATGGGTTCGCCCCCGCTCCGGCACCGACGATCAGATGCCTTGCGGGTCTACCGCCTTGGTCCGGGCATCCACCGGCGCCACCCTGCCGCTGCTGACCAGCAGCTTGAGGCACTGATCCATGGTTTGCATGCCGTGGGCCATGCCGGTCTGGATCACCGAATACATCTGCGCCACCTTGTCTTCGCGGATCAGGTTGCGGATGGCCGGGGTACCCAGCATGATCTCGTGGGCGGCAATACGGCCACCGTTCACCTTCTTGAGCAGGGTCTGGGAGATCACCGCCCGCAGCGACTCGGACAGCATGGAACGTACCATGCCTTTCTCGGCACCGGGGAAGACATCGATAATACGATCTATGGTCTTGGCCGCCGAGGAGGTGTGCAGGGTACCGAACACCAGATGGCCGGTTTCGGCGGCGGTCAGTGCCAGGCGAATGGTTTCCAGATCCCGCAGTTCGCCTACCAGGATAATATCGGGGTCTTCCCGGAGCGCCGAACGCAACGCGTTGCTGAAGGAGTGGGTATCCCGGTGCACTTCCCGCTGGTTGAGCAGACATTTCTTGTTACCGTGCACGAATTCGATGGGATCCTCAATGGTGAGGATATGCTTGTTGAAGCTCTCGTTGACATGATCGATCATCGCCGCCAGGGTGGTGGATTTACCCGAGCCGGCAGGCCCCGTTACCAGCACCAGACCGCGCGGATATTCGGCAATGCGGCGGAAGATCTCGGGGGCTCCCAACTGCTCCAGGCTTCTGACTTCGCTCGGGATAATCCGGAACACCGCCGCCGCGCCGCGAGCTTGATGGTAGGCATTCACCCGGAAACGGGCCAGGCCCGGCAGTTCGAAGGAAAAGTCGATCTCTAGGTTTTCCTCCAACTCCTTGCGCTGGCGATCGTTCATGATGTCATATACCAGCCGGTGTACTTCCCGGTGTTCCTGCACCGGTAAATTGATCTTGCGTACCTCACCGTCCACCCGGATCAAGGGCGGCACTCCCGCCGACAGGTGCAGATCCGATGCATTATGCTTTACACTAAACGCCAAAAGTTCCGTAATATCCATAATATATCCCCGTCGCTTCCGGTTACTTATTATATGAATACTATCGTAGAGCAGCTGCAACGAGTTCACGGCAGAATTGCCAGCGCCGCCAGTCAATGCGGCCGCAATGAAACGGACATCCGTCTGCTGGCCGTCAGCAAGACCAGGCCTGCCGCCGATGTGCAGGCTGCCTATGCCGCCGGCCAGCGCCAGTTCGGCGAAAACTATGTGCAGGAGGGCATCGACAAAATCAGGACGCTGAAAACCGCCTGCCCGGAAATCTGCTGGCACCTGATCGGCCCGCTGCAATCCAACAAGAGTCGCCAGGTGGCCGAGCATTTCGACTGGGTGCAGACGGTGGATCGCCTCAAGATAGCCCAGCGTCTCAGCGATCAACGCCCGGTCCATATGCGCCCCCTCAATATCTGCCTGCAGGTCAACGTAAGCGGAGAGACCAGCAAATCCGGCCTGGCCCCGGATCAGGTGGAAGCCCTGGCAGGGCAGATCAGTGCCTTGCCGGGTCTGTGCCTGCGTGGCCTGATGGCCATACCCGAAGATACCGGGGATCGGGAAAAGCTCGGGACACAACTGCTAGAGTTGAAGCAACTCTTTGATAGAATGGCGGAAAAACACCCCCAGCTGGACACCCTGTCGATGGGGATGAGCAACGATTTAGAACTCGCAGTGGCCTGTGGCAGTACCCTGGTAAGGGTTGGCACGGCTATATTTGGCTCTCGCAACCCTTGAGTGATCATTGATGGAACACAGAAAACTCGCCTTTATCGGCGCGGGCAACATGTCTCGCAGCCTGATCGCCGGGCTGATCAAGTCGGGTTACCCGGCCGATCTGATCCTGGCCGCCAATCCTTCCCGCCCCAAACTGGAGGCACTGGAAGCCGACTTCGGCATCCATACCACCCAGGATAATCTGGAAGCCGCCGGCTGGGCTCAAACCCTGGTGCTGGCGGTGAAGCCACAGATGATGGCCGCCATGCTGACGGAGCTGGTACAGGCCCGTGCCGACTTTACAGGCAAGCTACTGGTTTCCATCGCCGCCGGCGTCAGCGTGGCCCGGCTGGAGCAGATGGCCGGCGGCCACGACAATATCATCCGCACCATGCCCAATACCCCCTCGTTGCTGGGCCTCGGCATGACCGGCCTCTATGCCAGGGCTCACGTAAGCCAGGCCGATCGGAACTACTGCGGCCAGATGATGGCAGCGGTGGGCAAGACCCTCTGGGTGGCTGAAGAAGACGGCATCAACCAGGTGATCGCCGCCGCAGGTAGTGCCCCGGCCTATTTTTTCCTCTTTATGGAAGCCATGGCTACGGAGGCAGAAAGGCAGGGCTTTTCCACCGAAGAGGCCCGCCTGCTGGTGCAGCAAACCGCCCTGGGCGCCGCCCATATGGTCGCCGCCAACCCCCGCCTGTCCCTGGCCGAGCTTCGAGCCCAGGTCACCTCCAAGGGCGGTACCACCGCCGCAGCCATTCGCCGCTTCCAGGAACAGGATCTGGAGCACCTGGTGGCCGAAGCCATGGCCGCCGCCACAGCCCGCGCCCGGGAACTGGAAACGCAGCTCTAAGGAATAATAATGAATACTGCTTACTACCTGATTAATACCGTTTTTGACCTTTACCTGATGGTGGTGCTGTTGCGCATCTGGCTGCAGTGGGTGCGGGCGGATTTCTACAACCCCTTCAGCCAGTTCGTGGTCAAGGCTACCAATCCACCACTGACCCCGCTGCGTCGCCTG
This sequence comes from Zobellella sp. DQSA1, assembly GCF_041950555.1. Lineage (GTDB taxonomy): Bacteria > Pseudomonadota > Gammaproteobacteria > Enterobacterales > Aeromonadaceae > Oceanimonas. The sequence continues at coordinate 455,640 of NZ_CP169531.1, read as the reverse complement.
GTACCCGGCTTTTTCGGTATCGACTTCGCCGCTGTGGTACTGGCGGTGTTGGTGGCCACCGCCAAGCTGTTGTTGTTCAAGGCCATGAACCTGCTTTATGCGGACTGGAGCACGGTCGTGCTGGTCGGCCTTATCACCGTATTGAAGAAGGCCGGGGTCATGCTGTTCTGGATCCTGATCATTCGCGCCCTGATGAGTTGGGTCAGCCAGGGCCGCAGCCAGATAGAATACGTGCTGCACCAGTTGACCGAGCCGCTGCTGGCCCCCCTGCGCCGTATCATTCCACCCATGGGTGGCCTGGACCTGTCGATCCTGGTGGCCTTTATCGCCCTGCAGGCCCTCAACTGGCTGATGGGAGACTTGATTGGTCCCCTTTGGTGGCAACTGTGACCCAGGCCGTCCGGCTGGAGCAGGACAGACTCTACCTCAGCCTGTACCTGCAACCCAAGGCCAGCCGGGATCAGTTCCTCGGTCTGCACGGCGACGAGCTCAAACTGGCCATCACCGCCCCCCCGGTGGATGGCCAGGCCAACGCCCATCTGCTCAAATGGCTGGCCAAGCAGTGCCGGGTGGCCAAATCCCAGGTGCGGCTGCTGAGCGGGGAGAGCAGCCGCCATAAGAAGGTCGTCGTCACCTCACCCCGGGAAATCCCGCCGCTTCTGGCGGAACTCCTGGCCAACCCGGCCTAAACTAACAATAACGCTCTCAGCCATAAGGAACTGTCATGTTCAAGCTCATCCTCTCGGCCCTGGTACTGCTGTTTGCATCCCAGGCCTCCAGCACGGAAATCCGGGTCGGCAACTGGATCGTTCATTACAGCGCCTTCGCCTCCACCTTCCTCACGCCGGACGTGGCGCGCAACTACAACATAGAGCGCAGCCGCTTCAACGGTCTGGTCAACATCGCGGTGACCGATGCCGAAGGCCGGACCCAGCAGGTCAACCTCAGCGGCGAAGGCAAGACCCTGCTGGGCACGGTGCGCCGGTTGGACTTCCAGACGGTGCGCGAAGGCGACGCCATCTACTACATCGCCGAATATCCCTACCGCAATGAAGACAATGTGCTGTTCACCATCGATATCCTGGGCCAGCAACAGGGTGGCCAGTTCACCTTCCGCCATACCTTCTATACCGATTAATTCTCCTGGAGGCCTGCGACGCAGGCCTCGCCACAGGATCGACATCCCGCCTCCGTGTTATCATGGTCGTCACAGCTATCCTGACAGGAACACCTGGTGAGCAAACAAATTGTCCTGGCCTCCGGCAACGCCAAGAAAGTCGCCGAATTGCAAAGCCTGCTCGGCAAACTGGGCATGACGGTGGTGCCCCAGAGTGAATTCGGTGTGACGGACGCCGAGGAAACCGGCACCACCTTCGTGGAAAACGCCATCATCAAGGCCCGCCACGCGGCACGCATCACCGGCTTGCCCGCCATCGCCGACGACTCCGGCCTGGCCGTGGACGCTCTGGACGGCCGCCCCGGGGTCTATTCCGCCCGCTTCGCCGGGCCCGGAGCCTCCGACGAGCAAAATGTGAAACAGTTGCTGGCCGACCTGGAAGGGCTGCCCGCCGGGCTGCGGTTGGCCACCTTCTGGTGCGTACTGGTTTACCTGCGCCACGCCGAGGACCCCACCCCGCTGATCTGCACCGGCAGTTGGCGGGGTGCCATCACCGAGCACCGCCAGGGAGAGCACGGCTTCGGTTACGATCCCGTGTTCCTGGTGCCCGAGGCCGGCAAGACCGCGGCCGAGCTGAGCCCGGCGGAAAAGAATCGTCTCAGCCACCGGGGCAAGGCCCTGCGCCAGCTGCACGCCCTGTTGCAAGAGGAAGCCTGATGCTGCAATTACCGCCGCTCAGCCTCTATGTGCACATTCCCTGGTGCGTGCAGAAGTGCCCCTACTGCGACTTCAATTCCCACGCCCTGAAGGACGGCATCCCCGAACAGGACTACGTCGAAGCGCTGCTCGACGACCTGTTCCAGGACTTGCACCTGGTGCAGGGGCGGCGGCTGCACAGCATCTTCATCGGCGGTGGCACCCCCAGCCTGCTCAGCCCCGAAGCCATCGCCCGGCTGCTGGCCGGCACGCGGCGGCTCGTCCCTTTCGAAGAAAATATCGAAATTACCCTGGAAGCCAACCCGGGCACGGTGGAAGCCGGCCGCTTCAGGGGCTTCAGCGAAGCCGGGATCAACCGTATCTCCATCGGCGTGCAGAGTTTCCAGGCGGACAAGCTGAGACGCCTGGGCCGCATCCACGACCCGGAGCAGGCCCGTTTCGCCGCCCGGGAAGCGACCAGCGTAGGGCTCAATACCTTCAACCTGGATCTGATGCACGGCCTGCCCGAACAGCGTCTGGAAGACGCCCTCTACGATCTGGAGCAGGCGCTCGCGCTGTCGCCGCCGCACCTGTCCTGGTACCAGCTCACCATAGAACCCAACACCCCCTTCGCCTCTCGCCCGCCGACCTTGCCGGAAGACGAGGTGCTGGCCGATATCTTCGAGCAAGGCCATGCCCTGCTGCTGGACCGGGGCTACCGCCAGTACGAGGTCTCCGCCTACGCCAGACCCGGCCATGAAGCCAGGCATAACCTCAACTACTGGCGCTTCGGCGACTATCTGGGTATCGGCTGCGGCGCCCACGGCAAGATCACCCTGCCGCTCGAAGGCAAGCTGGTGCGCACCGTCAAGGTCAAGCATCCCAAGGGCTACCTGGAGCAGGGACGTCCCTACCTGGATCAGTATTGGCCCATAACCCCGCAGGATCTGTCGCTGGAATACTTTATGAACCGGCTGCGCCTGTTCGAACCCATCCCCCGGGACGAATTCTGCCGGCTGACCGGCCTTGGCCCGGAGCGGCTCGCCGCCCCGCTATCGGAGGCGATACGGCTCGAGCTGCTGGTCGAAGACGAGCAATACTGGCGAGTAACGCCGCTGGGGCGCCGCTTCCTCAATCGGCTGCTCGATTTGTTTATTGGCGCCTGATGCGGGTAAACTTGCCGTTATTACCGCCGTCACTCTGCAGGCCGGAGCCTTATGTCATCACTGGTTTATGAATTTCCTCTCAACGAGAAGTGCCGCAACTACCTGCGCCTGAGCGAACTCTTGCAGCAAATCCGCCTGTGCCGGGAGCTCTCGGTCTCCGGCCAGGCCACCGCCCTGTTCAAAGCGCTGCTGGACATCATGGAGCTGCTGGAGCGCTGTGATGTCCGCACCGACCTGGCCAAGGATCTGGAGGCCCAGCGAAACAAGCTGGCCGCCTGGTCCCAGGTACCGGGGGTGGACGCCGCCGCCCTGTCCCAGCTGGAAGCTCAACTGGAGCAACTCAGCCAGCAGTTGCCCCGGGCCGCCCGCCTGGGCCAGCTGCTGCGGGAGGACAAGCTGCTCGCCGCCGTGCGCAGCCGCTTCGCCATCCCCGGCGGCCTCTGTCCCTTCGACGTACCTCAGCTGCACTACTGGCTCCACCAGCCGGTGACGCGCCAGCAGCAGGATATCGACGGCTGGCTGACCCAGTTGCAACTGCTGCAACAGGGACTGGAGCTGCTGCTGACCCTGTGGCGGGAGGCTGGCCAGTTTCGAACCCAGCAGGCGGTGGGCGGCTTTTTCCAGGACGGCGCCGAACTCACCGAGATGATCCGCCTGCGGCTGCCCGCCGAGTTCGCCATCTATCCGGTGGTCAGCGGCAACAAGTATCGTTTCACCATCCGCTTTATGCCGGTCGGCAACACCGAGATTGGCAATATCGACTTCGAACTGGCCAACATCAAATGAGCACAATAATTACAGTCTCCTGCCCCACCTGCGGTACCCCCGTGGAGTGGGGAGAACAGAGTCCCTACCGCCCCTTCTGCAGCAAGCGTTGCCAACTGATCGATCTCGGTGAGTGGGCCGACGAGGAAAAACGCATTCCAGGCGATCCCGCCTGGTTGCCGGAGCAGGATGATGAAAATGAATACTGAGGCCGGCCTGAAGAAAACCGTGCTGGTGGCGGTGGGCGTGATCGAAAACGACGCCGGCGAGATTTTTATCTGCCGCCGTGGCGAGAGCCAACACCAGGCCTGCAAGTGGGAGTTTCCCGGCGGCAAGGTGGAAACCGGCGAAACCGTGCCTCAGGCCCTGGCCCGGGAGCTGGAAGAGGAGATCGGCATCCGGGTGGCGAGCTGCCAACCCTTTATGCGCATCGAGCACGACTACGGCGACAAGCAGGTGATCCTGGATATCCGCAAGGTCACCGCCTTCGAGGGCGAAGCCCACGGCCGCGAAGGCCAGCCCAGCCGCTGGGTGCCGCTGGCCGAGCTGCACCGCTACGACTTTCCCGCCGCCAATGCCCCCATAATGGAAAAACTGCAGGCGGAAGCCGAAGGCTAGAAGCCATATACCCACTCCCATGCCCGGAGGCCGCTAGGGCGGTCAGGCGCTGATCGCCACCGCCCAGGCCAGGCCCGAACCCATCCCCGTCTAGCAGCACAACCCGCCCAGCCGACCGAGGCGCTGCAGGACGACAACCCCTGGCACCTGCGCCGCCTGCAGGACGGGCGTTATTCCTCCTGAAACGACAAGGCCCGATTGCTCGGGCCTTGCTCTTGTTTCCTCTTATCAGGCTTCCAGCTCGATGCCATCCACCCGTTGCAGGCCCCTTGGCAGCAGGGCGCCGCGGCGGCCGCGCTCGCCCCGGTAGTGCTCGAGATCGGCGGGCTTGAGGGTCAGCTTGCGCTTGCCCGCATACAGGGTGACGCTCACACCTTGCGGCACCACCACCAGCTGCTTGATAAAGTCCTCCCGGGCCTGCACCTTGGCGGCGGGGATGCCGATAATCTTGTTGCCCTTGCCCTTGGCCAGCAGCGGCAGGTCCTTGAGCGGGAACAGCAGCATACGCCCCTCGTTGGTGATGGCCATGCACAGGTCGCTGTCCAGGGTGGCGATGGCCGCGGGCTTGAGCACCAGCCCACCGTTCGGCACCGTGAGCAGGGCCTTGCCGTTCTTGTTGCGGCTGACCATGTCGCCGTAGCGGCAGACGAAGCCGTAGCCGGCGTCGGAGGCCAGCAGGAACAGGGTGTCGTCCTCCCCCATCAGCACGAAGCTGGCCTGTTCGCCCGGGCTCAGGCTGCAGCGGCCGGTGAGCGGCTCGCCCTGGCCCCGGGCCGAGGGCAGGCTGTGGGCGTCCAGGCCATAGCCCCGGCCGATATTGGACAGGAACACCGCCGCTTCGTTGCTGCGCCCCATGGCGGCATCGAGGAAGCCGTCGCCGGCCTTGTAGCTGAGGCCGGGCCCATCCACTTCATGGCCCTTGGCGGCGCGGATCCAGCCCTTCTCGGACAACACCACGGTGACCGGCTCACTCGGCACCAGTTCCTTCTCGCTCAGCGCTTTGGCCTCTTCCCGCTCCACCAGCGGCGAGAGCCGATCGTCGCCGTACTTGTCGGCGTCGGCCAGGATTTCCTTCTTAAGCAGGGTGCCGAGCCGGCGCTCGGAGCCCAGGATCTGGGCCAGTTTGTCGCGCTCGGCGGCCAGCTCGTCCTGCTCACCGCGGATCTTCATTTCTTCCAGCTTCGCCAGATGGCGCAGTTTCAGCTCGAGGATAGCCTCGGCCTGGGTCTCGGTAAGATCGAAACGCGCCATCAGCACCGGCTTGGGCTCGTCCTCGGTGCGGATAATGTGGATCACCTCGTCGATATTGAGGAAGGCGACCAGCAAGCCGGCCAGGATGTGCAGCCGGGCCTCGACCTTGTCCAGCCGGTACTGCAGCCGGTTGCGCACCGTCTCGCGGCGAAAGCGCAGCCATTCGTTCAGGATCAGATCCAGGCTCTTCACCTGGGGTCGGTTGTCCAGCCCCAGCATATTGAGGTTGACCCGATAGTTCTTCTCCAGATCCGTGCTGGCGAACAGGTGCTGCATCAGCTGTTCCACGTCCACCCGGTTGGAGCGGGGGATGATCACCAGCCGGGTCGGGTTCTCGTGATCCGACTCGTCGCGCAGATCCGCCACCATGGGCAGCTTCTTGGCCTGCATCTGAGCGGCGATCTGCTCCAGGATCTTGCCGCCGCTGGCCTGGTGCGGCAGCGCGGTTATTACTATATCGCCCTGTTCCAGCTGGTAGACGGCGCGCATTTTGATGCTGCCCTTGCCGGTTTCGTAGATCTTCTGGATCTCGGCCCTGGGGGTGATGATCTCGGCCCGGGTCGGGTAATCGGGCCCGGCCACGAAGCCCATCAATTCGGCCACCGTCGCCTGGGGGTGCTCCAGCAGGTGCACGCAGGCATTGGCCAGTTCCCGCACGTTGTGGGGCGGGATGTCGGTGGCCATGCCCACGGCGATGCCGGTCACCCCGTTGAGCAGGATGTGCGGCAGTCGGGCCGGCAGCATGCGCGGCTCCTTCAGGGTGCCGTCGAAGTTAGGCGTCCACTCCACCGTGCCCTGGCCCAACTCGCTCAGCAGCAGCTCGGAGAAGCGCGACAGCCGCGCCTCGGTATAGCGCATGGCGGCGAAGGACTTGGGATCGTCCGGCGCGCCCCAGTTGCCCTGGCCGTCCACCAGCGGGTAGCGGTAGGAGAAGGGCTGAGCCATCAGCACCATGGCCTCGTAACAGGCGGAATCGCCGTGGGGGTGGTACTTGCCCAGCACGTCGCCCACGGTACGGGCGGATTTCTTGTGCTTGGACAAGGCCGACAGGCCCAGCTCGCTCATGGCGTAGATGATGCGGCGCTGCACCGGCTTCAGGCCGTCGCCGATATGGGGCAGGGCCCGGTCCATGATCACGTACATGGAGTAGTTTAGGTAGGCCTGCTCGGTGAAGGTGTGCAGCGGCAGGCGCTCCACCCCTTCCATGGTAAAGTCGTTGTTGCTCATTCTCTCGTCCTCAGGCCAGGGGGTCGACCAGGTTGCCCTTGGTTTCCAGCCATTCCCGGCGATCGCCGGAACGCTTCTTGGCCAGCAGCATGTCCATCAGTTGCTCGGTGGCCTCGGCATCCTCCACCGTCAGCTGCACCAGCCGGCGGGTGTTGGGATCCAGGGTGGTTTCGCGCAGCTGCTTGGGGTTCATCTCGCCCAGCCCCTTGAAGCGGGTGACCTGTACCTTGCCCTTCTTCTTCTCGGCGGCGATCCGCTCCAGCACACCGTCGCGCTCGTCCTCGTCGAGGGCGTAGAACACTTCCTTGCCCACGTCGATGCGGTACAGGGGCGGCATGGCCACGTACACGTGGCCCCGTTCCACCAGGGTACGGAAGTGGCGCACGAACAGGGCGCACAGCAGGGTGGCAATGTGCAGGCCGTCCGAGTCGGCGTCGGCCAGGATGCACACCTTGCCGTAGCGCAGGTCGGACAGGTCGTCCGAGTCCGGATCCAGGCCGATGGCCACCGAGATGTCGTGCACCTCCTGGGAGGCCAGTACCTGGCCGGACTCCACTTCCCAGGTATTAAGAATTTTCCCACGCAGCGGCATAATGGCCTGGAACTCCCGATCCCGTGCCTGCTTGGCGCTGCCGCCGGCCGAGTCCCCTTCCACCAGGAACAGCTCGCCCTGCATGGGATCCGAGCAGGCGCAGTCGGTCAGCTTGCCGGGCAGGGCCGGGCCCTGGGTCACCTTCTTGCGCACCACCTTCTTGGCCTGGCGCAGCCGGCGCTGGGCGCTGCTGATGCACAGCTCGGCGATCTGCTCGGCCAGCTCGATATGCTGGTTCAGCCACAGGCTGAAGGCGTCCTTCACCACCCCGGAGACGAAGGCCGCGCTCTGCCGCGACGACAGCCGCTCCTTGGTCTGGCCGGCGAACTGGGGATCCTGCATCTTCACCGACAGGATGTAGGCGCAGCGCTCCCAGATGTCGTCCGGAGTCAGTTTGACCCCACGCGGCAACAGGTTGCGGAACTCGCAGAACTCGCGCATGGCGTCCAGCAGGCCCTGGCGCAGGCCGTTGACGTGGGTGCCGCCCTGGGCGGTGGGAATGAGGTTGACGTAACTCTCGCCCAACCCTTCACCGCCGTCCGGCAGCCAGGTCAGGGCCCATTCCACCGCCGAGTGCTCGGCGGCAAAGTTACCGGTAAAAGGCTGCTCCGGCAGGCAGGTGAACTCCTTCACCGCCTCCACCAGGTAATCCTTGAGCCCGTCCTGATAGCACCACTCCAGGGTCTCGTTGTTGACCCTGTCCTCGAAGCGAATGGCAAGCCCCGGGCAGAGCACCGCCTTGGCCTTGAGCAGGTGCTTGAGCCGGGTGGCGGAGAACTTGGGCGAGTCGAAATAGCTCGCATCGGGCCAGAAGCGCACCCGGGTGCCGGTGTTGCGCTGGCCGCAGGTGCCGGTCACGGTGAGCTCGCTCACCTTGTTGCCGTGCTCGAAGGCCATCTCGAACACCTGGCCGCCGCGCCGCACGGTGACGTCCACCCGGGTACTCAGGGCGTTGACCACCGAGATGCCCACCCCGTGCAGGCCGCCGGAAAACTGGTAGTTCTTGTTGGAGAACTTGCCGCCGGCGTGCAGCTTGCAGAAGATCAGCTCCACCCCGGAGATGCCTTCCTCCGGGTGGATGTCCACCGGCATGCCCCGGCCGTCGTCGATCACCTCGAGCGACTGGTCGTCGTGCAGTATCACCTCGACCTTGCCGGCGTGGCCCGCCAGGGCCTCGTCCACGCTGTTGTCGATGACCTCCTGGCCCAGATGGTTGGGACGGGCGGTGTCCGTATACATGCCGGGGCGACGCCGCACCGGCTCCAGGCCATTGAGCACCTCAATGGCGTCGGCAGTATATTGACTCGATGTCATATTGACCTTCGGTAATCAGGGGTATTGGCGGGCATCTTACTACCGGAAGCCGAAAGCTGGAAGCTGGAAGCCCGACTCTTAGTCACAAGTTGGGCTCTCTGCTGTAACAGTCGCGAAGACATAACAGGGCCACCTCCACCGACACGCTTTAAGCTGACGGAGGAGGTCGCTTACAGCTGTAAGAAGCGGATGATCTGGCCGCAGTAGCGCTCGAAGCCGATGAAGGAATGGTCGCCGCCCTTCTGGATGCAGACCCGGGCGAAGCGGTAGTAGTCCAGCGCCTCCCGGTAGTCGAGCACCTCGTCGCCCTGCTGTTGCAACAGCCAGATGCGCTCCAGGCAGCCCGGCGCATCCACCCGCAGGGCGGCCAGTTCGGCCATATGTTCGGCGGTGAGCCGGTAATACTCACCGGTATAGGGGTTGTGCTGCCCCCCCAGCCAGTCGCTAAGCAATATATGGGGATTGACCGCCGGGTTGATGACCACGGCGCGCACCCCGTACAGCTGTGCCACCCGGGTCGCCCAGAAGCCCCCGAGGGAACTGCCCGCCACCCCGAAGGGCCCTTCCAGTCCGTCGCAGATCGTCGCTATCTGGGCCCAGGCCGCCGCCGGGGTGGCCGCAATCTGCGGACAGACAAAGCGGATATCGGGCCGGTGCCGCCGCAGGTGATCTTCCATCAGGCTGGCCTTGATGGATTTGGGTGAGGAATTGAAGCCGTGCAGATAAAGCAGCGTGGCCGTCATGCTGTGCACTCCCGCAGAAAAAGCTGCCAGCGAGCTTACCCGCCCGCTCCGGCAACCACAATGGCATTCGCTGCCTTAACCCGGTGCAAAATGCACCACAATGGCACTTTTCCCACCTTCCGGCCGTGGCGAAAACCACCTCCAATGAGCTAACCCTTAGGGAATATCCCTTTCGAGGTGGCCTGGCGACCTGTGGCACGCTTTCTGCTTACATTATGGCAAGACGGGTCCAATGGCGGACCCACTCATTCAGGCAACGTTGCCCACCGCAGGCTGCATCCAGATGCAGCGGCGCGTGGGCTTTTTTTTTGAAATTTCGAGGGAATGAACCATGACCAAGCACAATAACGTGGATCCGGCCGGCCGCCGGCACTTTCTGAAGGCCTCCCTGGCCGCGGCCGGCGGGGCCGCCCTGTGGAGCAGCTTCCCGAGCCTGGGCCTGGCGGCGCAAAGCGCAGGCCCGTTGGAAACCAAATCCGCCAAGCTGGGCTTTATCGCCCTGTCCGACGCGGCGCCGCTGTTCGTGGCCGACGAGAAGGGCTTCTTCGCCAAGCACGGCATGACCGAGGTGCAGGTGCTCAAGCAGTCCTCCTGGGGCACCACCCGCGACAACCTGGTGCTGGGATCGGCCAGCAACGGCATCGACGGCGCCCATATCCTTACCCCCATGCCCTATCTGCTCAGCACCGGCGCCATGACCGCCAACAACGTGCCCACCCCCATGTACATACTGGCCCGGCTCAACCTGGCCGGCCAGGGCATCTCGGTAGGCAAGGAGTACCAGGATCTCAAGGTCGGGCTGGATCTGGCCGAATTCAGGCAGGCGCTGGCGGCCAAGCAGAATGGTGGCAGCCCGGTGCGCGCCGCCATGACCTTCCCCGGCGGCACCCACGATCTCTGGATCCGCTACTGGATGGCGGCCGGCGGCATAGACCCCAACCAGGACATCGCCACCATAGTGGTGCCGCCCCCCCAGATGGTGGCCAACATGAAAGTGGGCAGCATGGACACCTTCTGCGTGGGCGAACCCTGGAACGAACAGCTCATCAACCAGGGCATCGGCTACTCAGCCCTGACCACGGGCGAGATCTGGGCCGGCCATCCGGAGAAGGCCTTCGCCATGCGCGCCGACTACGTAGACCAGCACCCCAACGCCACCAAGGCGCTGCTCAAGGCGATCATGGAGGCGCAGATTTTCTGCGAACAGCCGGAAAACCGCGCCGAAGTGGCGCAAATCTGCGCCAAGCGCCGCTGGATCAATGCCCCGGTCAAGGACATCATCAACCGCATGCAGGGTCACTTCGACTACGGCACCGGCCGCATCGTGGAAAACAGCCCCCACCAGATGCGCTTCTGGAAGGACCATGCCTCCTACCCCTTCCAGAGCCATGACCTCTGGTTCCTGACCGAGAACATGCGCTGGGGCTACCTGCCCACCGACCTCGACACCCAGGCGCTGATCGCCCGGGTCAACCGGGAGGATCTGTGGCGAGCCGCCGCTGCCGAGCTGGGGGTGGACAAGGCCGACCTTCCCGCCTCCACCTCGCGCGGGGTCGAAACCTTCTTCGACGGTAAGCAGTTCGATCCCGAAAATCCCATGGCCTACCTGGACAGCCTGGCCATCAAGAAGCTGGCCTGAGGCCGCAAGGAGCATCACCATGACCACCGAAAGCACTTCTCAGACCCAGGCGCTCGGCCGCCGTGCGCCCCGCCCGACTCCCCTCGGCCCCGTGCTGCAGTACGGCCTGAACCACCTGGCGCCGCCGCTGGTGATCCTGGCCGGGCTGCTGCTGCTGTGGGAGCTGCTGTGCTCCGGCAGCAACACCGCCCTGCCGCCGCCCAGCCAGGTGCTGAGCGATACCTGGGAGCTGATCACCGATCCCTTCTATAACAACGGCGGCAACGACGTGGGCATGGCCTGGCAGATCCTCGCCAGCCTGGAGCGAGTGGCCTACGGCTACAGCCTGGCGGTGGTGGCGGGCGTAAGCCTGGGGGTGCTGGTGGGCCAGTCCACCTGGGCCATGCGCGGCCTGGACCCCATCTTCCAGGTGCTGCGCACCGTGCCGCCCCTGGCCTGGCTGCCGATCTCCCTCGCCGGCTTCCAGGACAGCAGCCCTTCCGCCATCTTCGTGATCTTCATCACCTCGATCTGGCCCATCATCATCAATACCTCGGTGGGGGTGCGCAACATCCCCGAAGACTACCGCAACGTGGCCCGGGTACTGCGCCTGAACGGCGCCGAGTACTTCGTCCGTATCATGCTGCCCGCCGCCGCCCCCTACATCTTCTCCGGACTGCGCATCGGGGTCGGCCTGTCGTGGCTGGCCATCGTCGCCGCCGAGATGCTGATCGGCGGCGTGGGCATCGGCTTCTTTATCTGGGACGCCTGGAACGCCTCGCTGATCAGCGACATAGTGCTGGCCTTGATCTACGTGGGCCTGGTGGGCTTCATACTCGACCGCATCGTGGCGGTCTTCGGCCAATGGATTAGCCGCGGCACCAGCGCCGCCTGAGGAGGAATATCATGAGCCATCACTACCTGACCATCGAAAACGTCGACAAGGTCTACCACACCGCCGGTGGCACCAGCCAGGTGCTGAAGAACGTCAACCTCAAGGTAAACAGGGGGGAATACCTCTCCATCATCGGCCACTCCGGCTGCGGCAAGAGCACAGTGCTCAATATCGTCGCCGGCCTGACCGGCGCCAGCAACGGCGGCGTCATCCTGGACGGGAGCGAAGTCACGGTCCCGGGCCCGGAGCGGGCCCTGGTGTTCCAGAACCATTCCCTGCTGCCCTGGCTGACGGTCTATGAAAACGTGGCCCTGGCGGTGGACAAGACCTTCCGCCGCAGCAAGACCAGGGCGGAGCGCCAGGACTGGATACTGCACAACCTGGCCCTGGTGAACATGAGCCACGCCCTGCACAAGCGGCCGGACGAGATCTCCGGTGGCATGAAGCAGCGAGTGGGCATTGCCCGGGCCCTGGCGATGGAGCCCAAGGTGCTGCTGCTGGACGAGCCTTTCGGCGCCCTCGACGCCCTGACCCGGGCCCACCTGCAGGACGAGGTGATGCGTATCCAGCACGAACTGCACAATACGGTGCTGATGATCACCCACGACGTGGACGAGGCGGTGCTGCTCTCCGATCGCATCGTGATGATGACCAACGGCCCGGCCGCCACCATCGGCGAAGTGCTCACCATCGACCTGCCCCGGCCCCGGGACAGGATTGCCCTGGCCGACAACCCGCGCTACAACCACTACCGCCACGAGGTGCTGCGCTTCCTCTACGAGAAGCAGCGCAAGCTGGAGCCGCTGCGGCCCCAGCGGGAAGCAAAGGCCCCGGCCGCCGAAGCCGCCGGCGCCTGAGTCAGGTCCACATCTCGGCCAGGGCGAGCAGTTCCCTGGCTACATCCAGCTGGCGCCGCCCCTGCTCCATGGAGGTGCGGCGCAGCAGCTTGTGGGCTTCCTCCTCGGACAACCGGCGATGGGTCATCAGCAGGCCCTTGGCCCGTTCCACCACCTTGCGTTCTTCCAGCGCCGTTCGGGCATTGTTGAGTTCGTCCTGTATCTGTTGCAGACGGCCGGACTGGGACTGCAGCAGTTCGATCAACGACCGGCCCAGTTGCGGGCTCAGGTTATGGTAGGAACCCATCAGTTCGTTCTCCGCCACCGTCCGGGTCGAGCAGAACACCACGAAGGCATCGTCCTGGCCCTGCTGGAAGCGAGGCAGCAGATCGATCACCGAACAGTGCTGGGCCAGGCTGTCCCGTGCGGCGCCGAGCTTGCCGGCACTCAGCACCTCCAGCCGGGCGGCCAGGCACAGCTCCACCTGCTGCATGGTATCGATGCGGGCGCTCATCGCCTCGAACCAGCGCTGTCCCAGCCGGGGATCGAAAGCGGTGCGCTCGTTGCTGGTGCACAGCAGCCGGCGCAGGCGCTCCACCTCGATAAGGCCGGTGTCCTGCTGGCACTGGCGCCATACCGCCCAGGAGGCCGGATCCACGAAACCGGCGAACACCTCGAAACAGCGCTCCTGAGCCTCGATCAGGTGCTGGATGCGGGGCGAAACCTCGCCCCCGCCATGGCCGGAGGCAAAGGCCGCCGCCCCCGCCGCCCGCTCCTGGCCGGTGAGTTCCTTGCCCTGCATAAAGTGGAACATGGCTACCAGCAGGCGGGCGATATCCGGATCCACCGCCGCATCGGCGGCCTCGAACACCACCGCCAACAGCCCCTGCGCCAGTTCGGTATAGACCCGGGTGGCCGCCTCCGCCCGGATGGCCAGACAGCCGACCTCGTCCCGCAGCCGGTCGATATCCGACAGTATGTGCACCGCATAGCCGATACGGTTGAGCAGCCGGCTGCCGGCCTGCACCGTATTCTGGCGCAGATTGAGCGCCGCCAGGGCCTGGTGAAACTGTTCCGAATGACGATCGGTGTCGCGCCTGATGGTCTGCAGCTCGGGACCGAAGCGCTCCCCCCGGGAGCCCAGGTACATGTTGGATGCTCCCCGCTCCCGCTGCAGGGCGTGCACCAGGTGGCTGATGCAAACCACCAGTTGTCCCATGCGCAGCAACTGCTCCAGGATCTGGATTTCGCATTCTTTGGAAGCGATCAGGTAATCGGTGGCGTCGGGTCGGCCGGCTGAGGTCTCTGCCATGGTCTTGCTCCGTTGGACTTGAATTGCTTGATCCAACGGAAGCAAGAAATACGCCAGCTATTTAATAACCGGTGGCGCTGAAGTCGGGCACGAAGGCATCCGGCGGCAGCCGCCATACCTGGGTACTGAGTCGGCCGTCGGGATAAAGCGACAGGGCCCGCCAGCCGGGAGCGGTATGATCCAGGGCGAAATCGTCGGACAGGGGCTTGAACTGGATGCAGGTGGAGGGGCTGGCCAGGTAGCGTACCCCGTCGTGAACTTCGTCGAAGCCCTGGTGGACATGGCCGAACAACACCACCTTGGCGGCCCGGTGCCGTGCCAGCCGTTGCTTGAGCTCGTCGGCGTTGCGCAGGTTGTGCTGATCCAGCCAGGCGCAGCCTACCGGCACCGCCTGGTGATGCACCGCCACCAGCAGATGGTGGTGGGGATAGTCGTTGATGGCCCGATCCAGCAGCTCGAGCTGCTCCGGCGCCAGTTCACCGTGGACGGCGCCACGCAGCTGGGTGTCGAGCAACAGTATCTGCCAGTTGCCGCACAGCAGTTGCTTGGCATTGCTGATGCCGGCGGCATCCAGTTCGGCCTGCATCACGGGGGCGTCGTCGTGGTTTCCCGGCAACCAGAACACCGGCGGCGCAAGCTCCGCCATCAGCCGGGTAAACTGCCGGTAGGACTCGGGGCTGTGATCCTGGGACAGATCGCCGGTGGCCAGGATCAAATCCCGGGGGCTGTCGTCTTCCAGGATGGCGTCGACCACCGCCCGGCAACTGTGCCAGGGGGCAATGCCCAGCAGATCGGCCTCGGCACCGGCGAAAAGGTGGGTATCGGTGATCTGCAGCAGTTCCACCACGCCATCGATACGATGGGGACTGAGCTGGATGGGTTGTTGCGTTGTTGCCCTGTTCAAAGCTGTTTGACCGTGCTGAATCCGTGGTATAGGCAACATCTCAGCCATTCGGCCAGAAAGAGGTTAACCTGTTCTTTTTCATTGGGATGGTGCATGTTTTTATTGGGGTAATCATAACTCGGTTGCAGTGCAAAAATCTGCTGACTGGCACACACTTCGGCCATGCGCACGTCGTGATAGAGCCGCACCCTGACCTTCATCCGCATAAAACAGGGCAGGCCGGGAGTACATTGTTCGATGGATACATGCCAGGTGTAGGGCGCGATCTCCAGCACTCGCAATACAAACAGCACCTGCTCGCTGATACCCACAGACACACTCTCGCCCGCCACGGCCGCCCTGGGCAACAGCTTCATCAGCGCCAGATAGTTGGTGTCGCAGGTGCGCTGCAACGCCTTAAGATCCGGTACATGTCTACGGGTGGTGGTCACCGAAACCAACGGTTTCTCCTCTCTTCGACTCAGGCACCGGCGGGCCTGTTGCCGCGGTGCAGTTCCAACCATTGTAGTGCGATCACGCTGGCGGCATTATCTATTTTTCCCTCCGCCAGCCATTGCATCGCCCGGGCCCGGGGCAGGCGATGCACCCTGATATCCTCGCCCTCGTGAACCAGGCCGGCATGGTCGGCGGCCTCGGCGGCATCCACTTCGCCGATAAAGACGGTGATACGCTCGCTGCAGCCACCGGGGCTGGAATAATAACTGAGTGCCCGGGTCAGGGTTTTCAAGGTCAGACCCGCTTCTTCCTGGGCCTCACGACGTACCACCTCTTCCTCGGACTCGCCAGCCTCCACTATGCCCGCCACTATCTCCAGCAGCCAGGGGCTGCGCCGATCGCGGATAGCACCCACCCGGAACTGCTCCACCAGCACCACTTCATCCCGCATCGGATCATAGGGCAGCACGGCTGCGGCATGCCCCCGGTCGAACAGCTCGCGGGTAAGGGCCGGTCCCCAACCGCCGGCGAACAGCCGGTGCCGAAGGCGGACCTTGAGCAGCCGGAAAAAACCCCGATAGCCTACCTCTTCGGCCAGCAGTTGCATATCCTCCCGGCCGAAACCGGGGTGGTTTTTCCTGGTCATATCGACTCCTGTCTTGACATTTAAGCGGCAGATTTTAGACTAGCGCCAATGTGAATGAACGTTCATTCATGGATGGCGACTGCTCCGTTTTACAGTTATCCCCATATTACTGCAACGAAAAATGGTCACGCTACCGTTATACTGAACGACGAAAAACAAGATGCCTGCCCCCAGCACGGCGATAATTGGTCCATCCGTTATTAAAGGCTACATAATGAAAAAAACGCTGTTGTCGACCCTGATGCTCCTTTGTGCGTCGGGTCCGGTTCAGGCCGAAGACTTGCTGGATATCTACCGGCAGGCCACCCAGAACGACCCCCAGGTGCGCGAAGCCAAGGCGCTCCGTGACGCCGCCTTCGAAAGGATCAACGAGTCCCGGGCGGCATTGCTGCCCCAGGTCAACCTGGGGGCCGGCGCAAACTACACCCAGAGCAACAAGGACGACCGCACCACCCGCAGCACCGCCAATGTCGGTGCCACCCTGAGTCAGGCGCTGTACCGCCGCAGCAACTGGATCAATCTGGACATCACCGAAAAGGCGGCCGCTCAGAGTGAAGTCAGTTACAAGCAGGCACAGCAGGCCCTGATCGTTCGTGCCACCCAGGCCTATTTCGACGTGCTCAACGCCCAGGATACCCTGAGCTTCGTGCAGGCCAACAAGGAAGCGGTCAGTCGCCAGTTGGACCAGACCCGGCAGCGCTTCGAGGTGGGCCTGAGTGCCATGACCGACGTGCACGAAGCCCAGGCCCAGTACGACCAGGCCCTGGCCGAGGAAATCAGCGCGGAAAACGCGGTCAATAACGCCAGGGAAGTGCTGCGCGAACTCACCGGTATCAGCTATGCACGACTCAACGAGCTCAATACCGACACCTTCAGCCCCCAGCGACCGACCACCGCCGCCGATACCTGGCTGGAGATCGCCCTGGAGCAGAACCTCGAGCTGCACAGCCAGCGCATCAACAAGGACATCGCCAACGAGCAGATCGGCCTGGCCCAGTCCGGCCGCCAGCCAACTCTGGACCTGAACGCCGGCCTGAGCAGCAACTACAGCGACTACAAGAACAATAACCAGAACGACGGTACCCTCAACGAAGGCACCGTCGGGCTGTCGCTGTCGCTGCCGGTGTTCACCGGCGGCGCCACCGGCTCCCAGATCAAGCAGGCCCAGCACAACTACGTGGCGGCCAGCGAACAGCTGGAGCGCAGCTTCCGCTCGGTGCAAAGCCAGGTGTACTCTTCCTTCAACGACGTCAATGCGGCCATCGGTTCCATTCGTGCCTTCGAGCAGTTCGTGGTGTCCGCGGAAAGCGCGCTCAGCGCCACCGAGGCCGGCTACGAGGTCGGCACCCGTACCATAGTGGATGTGCTCAACGCCACCCGCCAACTGTATAACGCCAAACAGAACCTGTCCGCCGCCCGCTACAACTACATCCTGAGCCAGTTGCAGCTCAAGCTGGCCGCCGGCAACCTGACCGAACAGGACCTGGTGGACATCAACAACGGGCTGAAACGCTAAGTCCGGAAGCCCTCTCCCAGGCGGCCCCGGCCGCCTGCCTTACTTCCCTGCCCAAGACGTTGCACCATCATATGGCCCTTG
This sequence comes from Zobellella sp. DQSA1, assembly GCF_041950555.1. Taxonomy (GTDB): domain Bacteria; phylum Pseudomonadota; class Gammaproteobacteria; order Enterobacterales; family Aeromonadaceae; genus Oceanimonas. The sequence continues at coordinate 437,908 of NZ_CP169531.1, read as the reverse complement.
CCTTATGATGGTGCACTCCCCCCGCCTCGTTCTCTGTTAATTTATTGATAAAAAAGAGAATGGCATCATGGCACAGGCCTTGCTTTATGACTGACAGAGTCACTTATTATTTACAAGGCCACTATGACAGCTTCGATCCATACCACCTGCCCCTATTGCGGCGTTGGCTGCGGCGTTAAGGTCGACAGCCAGGGCACCCCCAGCGGCGATGCCGGCCATCCCGCCAACCTCGGTGCGCTGTGCGTGAAAGGCATGGCGCTGGGCGAAAGCCAGAGCCTGCCCAACCGCCTGCTCTACCCGCGGGTGCACGGCGAGCAGGTGGAATGGCCCCGGGCCGTCGAGCATATCGCCCACCGCTTCGGCGAACTGATCGAGCGTCACGGCCCCGGTGCCATCGCCTTCTACGGCTCGGGCCAGATGCTGACCGAAGACTATTATGTGGCCAACAAGTTGATGAAGGGCTTTATCGGCTCGGCCAATATCGACACCAACTCCCGGCTCTGCATGTCCTCCGCCGTGGCCGCCCACCAGTACGCCTTCGGCGAGGACGCGGTGCCGGCCAGCTACGAGGACATCGACCAGGCCGAGCTGGTGGTGATCGTCGGCGCCAACACCGCCTGGACCCACCCGGTACTGTTCCGCCGGCTCGAGGCCGCCAAGGCCGCCAACCCGAACCAGCAGTGGGTGGTGATCGATCCCCGCGCCACCGCCACCGCTCAGCAGGCGAGCCTGCACCTGCCGCTCACCCCGGGGTCGGATCTGGTGCTGTTCAACGGCCTGGCCCGCCGCATCCTGGACAGCAACCGCCTGGATCGCCACTTCGTGGAACGGCACGTCACCGGTTTCGACGAGCTGCAACGGCAGCTTTCCGGCCCCGAATACGCTGCCGAACGGGTGGCCGAGGCCACCGGACTGTCCATCGCCCAGCTCAACCACTTCTACCGGTTATTCCTGGACAACCCCAAGACCCTGACCCTGTTCTGCATGGGCATCAACCAGTCGTTGCAGGGCACCCTCAACGCCGGCGCCATCATCAACTGCCACCTGCTCACCGGCCGCATCGGCAAGCCGGGCGCCGCCCCCTTCTCCCTCACCGGCCAGCCCAACGCCATGGGCGGGCGCGAGGTGGGTGGCCTGGCCAACCAACTGGCGGCCCACATGGACTTCGCCCCGGCCAATCGGGACAAGGTGGCCCGTTTCTGGGGTACCGGGAGCCTGGCCCAGGCTCCCGGCCACAAGGCCATGGACATGATAGAGGCGATAGAGCGCGGCGAGATCAAGGCGCTGTGGGTAATGGGCACCAACCCGGCGGTGTCGCTGCCGGACAGCGCCCGGGCCCGCCGCGCCCTGGCCCGTTGCGAGCTGCTGATCGTCTCCGACATCAGCCCCAACACCGACACCGCCAAGCTGGCCCAGGTGCTGCTGCCCGCCGCCGGCTGGGGCGAGAAGGACGGCACAGTGACCAACTCGGCGCGCATCATCTCCCGCCAACGCCCCTTCAAAGCGGCCCCCGGCGCCGCCCGGCCGGACTGGTGGGCCCTGTGCCAGGTCGCCCGGGCCATGGGCTTCGAACAGGCCTTCGCCTTCGACTCGGCCGCCGATATCTTCCGCGAGCACGCCGCCCTCACCGGTTTCGAAAACGACGGCGAGCGGCTGTTCGACATCTCCGCCCTGAGCGACCTGAGCGACGCCGAGTACGACGCCCTGACCCCGCGCAGCTGGCCCCTGGCAGGCAAAAATGCCGGCCCGGCCCGGCTGTTCGCCGAGGGCCGTTTCTCCACCCCCGACGGCAAGGCCCGCCTGCGCCCGACCGAGCCGTCCGCGCCCGCCGAACCGGCCGGGCTGCTGCTCAATACCGGTCGGCTGCGGGATCAGTGGCACACCATGAGTCGTACCGGCCATGTGGCCCGGCTGATGGCGGCAGCCACCGAGCCCCAGGCCCAGCTTCATCCGGAGACCCTGGCCGCGCTCGGGCTGGAGCGGGCCGAGCTCATCGCCCTGCACAACGAACACGGCCACACCCTGGTCCGGCCGGTGGCCGACGAAGGCATGGCCCCGGGCCAGGTGTTCGTGCCCATGCACTGGAGCGAGGAATTCAGCGCCGGTGGCCGCATCAACGATCTGGTCGAGGCCCGCGGCTGCGCCCTCTCTGGCCAGCCCGCCTTCAAGCAGAACCGGGTGCAGGTGAGCGCCGTCGAACTCCAATGGCAGGCCAGCTGGATTGCCGCCGAGGTGCCGGCCCTGCTGCCGGAATGGTGGAGCCGCCGTCCCCTGACCCAGGGCGACTGCTGGAGCCTGGCCGGCATAGATACCTCCGCCGCCGAGGCCCGGGCCGCCCTGACCGCCGAAGGCAGCTGGCTGGACTGGCCCCTGCCCCAGGGACGACTGCTGGTCAACCTGGAGCAGGGCAAGATCGCCGGTCTGCTGCTGCTGGGGCTGTCGCCCTGGCATATCAACCCGGATCCGCTGGCGGCCCTGCTCGGTACCGCCCTGCAGCCCAGCCTGCTGCTCGGCCAGCTGAGCCAGGCCCTGGCCGGCAACAGCAAGCTGGTGTGCAGCTGCTGGAGTGTCAGCGAGGACCAGATCCGCCGTGCCATAACGCAAAATGACATCACCGAATTGCCCCAGTTGCAGCAATTGCTCAAGTGCGGCACCCGCTGCGGCTCCTGCGTACCGGAGCTGAAACAACTGATAGAGGTATGCCAACCCCAGCTTCAGGGAGAAAAAATCTAGTCGGGCACAGGCCCGGCTCCCCGTACCGATGTTCTCGTTATCTCGGGCCCGTCCCGAGTCGTTTCCTCCAGACTATGCCATTTGGCTGGCTCCCCTGTTCGCATGGGAGCTTTTTTTTATTTTCCGGTTTCAAAAAATAGCGGCAGGCTCTTGCCGAGACAATGAAATACCTCTAAAGTAGTATCTAGAATTGCCCTAGCCCCACCCGCTGCATCATCTTGGTGAAGAGCCTGCCCGCAAACAGGCAGCCCCGTCTTGCACACCCAATAATTTCCTTTTTAATCAATTGGTTATATTTTGGCACATATCTTGATCCTCCCTGTATAGCTACCGGTCTTTCCGGCCACGGATTCAACATCACAGGGAGTACCCATCATGAACTTATGGCAAAGCACCGCGACGGCCTGCGCCCTCGCTTTCGGCCTGGCCGCCCCGCTGGCAGCCCAGGACGAAATAGGCCCGGCGGAGAAGGACGAACTCACCCTCGGCTTTATCAAACTCACCGACATGGCCCCCCTGGCCATCGCCTATGAAAAAGGCTTCTTCGAGGATGAGGGTCTCTATGTCACCCTCGAAGCCCAAGCCAACTGGAAGGTACTGCTGGATCGGGTCATCTCTGGCGAGCTGGACGGCGCCCACATGCTGGCCGGCCAGCCCATCGGCGCCTCCCTCGGCATCGGCACCCAGGCCGACATCATCACCGCCTTCAGCATGGATCTGAACGGCAACGCCATTACCGTCGCCAACGAAGTGTGGGCGGCGATGAAACCCCACCTCGAGCTGGACGATGCCGGCAAGCCGGTGCATCCCATCTCCGCTTCCGCCCTCAAGCCGGCGCTGGAACAGTATCGCCAGGGCGGTAAGAGCCTGAACATGGGCATGGTGTTCCCGGTCTCCAGCCACAACTACGAGCTGCGCTACTGGCTCGCCGCCGGCGGCATCCATCCCGGCTACTACGCCCCCCACAAGGGCGACAACAGCGGCCAGCTGCAGGCCGAGGTGCTGCTGTCGGTAACTCCGCCGCCGCAGATGCCGGCCACCCTGGAGGCCGGCACCATCGCCGGCTACAGCGTGGGCGAGCCCTGGAACCAGCAGGCGGTGCTGAAGAAAATCGGGGTGCCGGTGATCACCAACCACGATATCTGGCCCTACAACCCGGAAAAGGTGTTCGGCGTCAACAAGGCCTGGGCCGAGCAGCACCCCAATACCCACCTGCGGCTGGTGAAGGCACTGCTGCGCGCCGCCCACTGGCTGGATGAGGGCGACAACGCCAACCGGGAAGAAGCGGTGGAGATCCTGTCCCAGCCCTATTATGTGGGCGCCGACAAGCAGGTGATTGCCGCCAGCATGACCGGCTCCTTCGAGTACGAGCCCGGCGACGTGCGTCCGGCCCCCGACTTCAACGTCTTCTTCCGCCACGACGCCACCTACCCCTACTACAGCGACGCGGTCTGGTTCATGACCCAGATGCGCCGCTGGGGCCAGATTGCCGAGGCCCAGAGCGACGACTGGTACCTGGAACAGGCCAAACGCATCTATCGCCCGGATATCTACACCCGGGCCGCCCGGGCGCTGATCGCCGAAGGCAAGCTTGGTGCCGACGACTTCCCCGGCCTGGATGAGCGGGACGGCTTCCGCCCGGTGGCCAGCGACTTTATCGACGGCACCACCTTCGACGGCCGCCAGCCCAACGACTACATCGACCAGTTCGCCATCGGCCTGACCGGCGACACCCGGCTGTAAACAGCGAGGAGGCATGATGAACATGAAAGTGATTTCTCTGACCCAATGGTCGCGACTGGCCTCGCCACGCCGGCTGTCGCGCAGCCTGCTGCCCCTGCTCGGCATCACCGTTTTCCTGCTGTTGTGGCATCTGCTGGCAGGCCAGGTACAGACGTCGCTCGGTACCCTGCCCGGCCCGGTACAGACCAGCCAGCAACTGGTGAACCTGGTGCAGGAACACAAGATGGAGCGGGACCGGGAGCGGCAATTCTACGCACGCCAGATCGCCCGCAACCAGGCCTTGCTGGAGAAAAATCCCGACGCCGAGGTGCGCATCCGCACTTTCAACGGCCGGCCCACCTTCTTCGACCAGATCCTGACCAGCCTGAAGACGGTGGCCGCCGGCTTCGCCCTGGCCACCGCTATCGCCATCCCGACCGGCATCGCCCTGGGTCTGAACAAAAGTCTGTACCAGGCGCTGAACCCGGTGGTGCAATTGCTCAAGCCGGTATCGCCCCTGGCCTGGCTGCCGCTGGTGACCATAGTGGTGAGCGCCCTCTACGTCAGCCCGGAGCCGTTGGTGTCCAAGTCGTTCCTGATCTCGCTGTTCACCGTTACCCTGTGCTGCCTGTGGCCGACCCTGATCAACACTGCCGTGGGCGTGGCCGGCATGGACAAGGACCTGATCAACGTCAGCAAGATGCTGCGCCTGGGCAGCCTGACCCATGTGCGCCAAATTGTGCTGCCGAGCGCCATTCCGATGATTTTCACCGGTCTGCGCCTGTCCCTGGGGGTAGCCTGGATGGTGCTGATCGCCGCCGAGATGCTGGCCCAGAATCCGGGCCTCGGCAAGTTCGTGTGGGATGAATTCCAGAACGGCAGCAGCGACTCCATGGCGCGGATCATGGTGGCGGTGGTGGTGATTGGCCTGATTGGCTACCTGCTCGACCGCCTGATGCTGACCTTGCAGCAAACCCTGTCCTGGGACAAGACCAGCGCCAGCCGCTGAGGAGACCGACCATGAGCAAACATTACCTGGAACTGAGCGGCGTCGACATGCGTTTTCATACCGAAAAAGGGGAATTCGAGGCGCTGAAGAACATCAACCTCCGGCTGCAGAAAGGGGAGTTCGTGTCGCTGATCGGCCACTCCGGCTGCGGCAAGAGCACCGTGCTCAACCTGGTGGCGGGGCTCTATGCCCCCAGCACCGGCGGCGTCATCCTCGACGGCCGGGAAGTGGACGGCCCCGGTCCGGAGCGGGCCGTGGTGTTCCAGAACCATGCCCTGCTGCCCTGGCTGACGGTGGAACAGAACATCGCCCTGGCGGTGGACAACACCTTCCGCCGACAGAGCAAGGCCGAACGCAAGGAGCGGGTGGAACACTTCCTGGCCCTGGTGCACATGAGCCATGCCGCCCACAAGCTGCCCGGCGAGATCTCCGGCGGCATGAAGCAGCGGGTGGGCATCGCCCGGGCGCTGTCGGTGGATCCCAAGGTGCTGCTGATGGACGAGCCCTTCGGCGCCCTGGATGCCCTCACCCGGGCCCACCTGCAGGATTCGCTGATGGAAATCCAGGCCGAGCTCGGCAACACCGTCATCATGATCACCCACGACGTGGATGAAGCCGTGCTGCTGTCGGACCGCATCGTGATGATGACCAACGGCCCTTCCGCCACCATCGGCGAAATACTGCCCATCGACCTGGAGCGCCCGCGCAACCGGGTGACGCTCAGCGACGACGCCCAGTATCACAAACTGCGCCGGCATGTGCTGAGCTTCTTGTATGAAGGCCATAATAAAGTCAGCCAGCTCGGCAGCAAGGCCAAGGTCGCCTGACATAAAATTAAAGAGAGAGAAGCCGGCGCAGGCCGGCTCCCTGGAGGAAGCAATGAATCAAGATATCCATGTCACCCTGGTCGGCGCCGGCCCCGGCGATCCCGAGCTGCTCACCCTCAAGGCCCTGCGCGCCATCGAGCGGGCCGAAGTGGTGGTGTACGACAGCCTGGTCAGCCCCGACATACTGGCGCTGATCCCGGCCGGTGTGAAACGCATCGAAATGGGCAAGCGCTGCGGCAAGGCCAGCGCCCGCCAGGAAGACATCTGCGCCGTGCTGGTACGGTTGGCCCGGGCCGGCAACCGGGTGGTGCGGCTGAAGGGCGGCGATCCCTTCATCTTCGGCCGCGGCGGCGAAGAGGCGCTCTACCTCAAGCAGCACGGCATCCCCTTCAGCGTGGTGCCGGGCATCACCGCCGCCCTGGGCTGCGCCGCGGCCGGCCTGATCCCACTGACCCACCGGGGCCTGTCCCGCGCCGTGACCCTGGTCACCGGCCACCTGCAGCAGGGCGGCGAATTCCGGGGCTGGTCCGCCCTGGCCCAGGCCGGCCAGACCCTGGTGTTCTACATGGGGCTGGAGCAGGCCGCCCTGATCCAGCCCCGGCTGCTGGCCGAGGGCTGCCCGGCCTCGCTGCCTGTGGCATTGATTGAGTCCGGAACCACCGCGACCCAGCAGATCACCACCACCGAACTGGGCCGACTGACCGCCACCGCCGCCACCCTGAAGCCGAACGGCCCCGTGCTGATGATCATCGGTGAAGTGGTGAAACTGCGGGCCGAGCTGAGCGCCACCCTGGAATCCCTCGCCGTCGCCTGATCAGTCTTGGCCGGACCCCAGGGTCCGGCCAAAACGACTGACAACGCTTCGGATTACTCTGTGGCCACTAGCGCGCTCCCTCCCGTCACTCCCGCGCACTCTCCCGTCACTCCCGAGAAGGTGGGAGTCCATAACCCTTTGGCTCCTGTCCCCGTCCTGCTTTCGCCAGCCCCGGTCCGGCCTGAGCCGGGCTTTCCCTGCCCCCCGGATACCTATCCGCCCTTTCCCCGCTCCGGCTGCCGCCGAATAAAAAAACGCTTGCACTCTGTTTTTGATAACCCTAAAGTGGTACCTCTAGCGAGTTATTTCTGTTTTATCTGCATCATCATGGTGAAGTCACTGCTCCTTAAACGGGCAGTGCTTTTTCGTGCCTATTACAAAAACCCTTACTTATCAACCAAGTAAAATTTGGCACGCATCTTGATATTCCCTGTTTAAGCGCAAGTCGCACAACTAAACGGGGCCCGCACCAAGGCCACCAAAAACCATCAACCCGCAAGCAAGTCCTGGGTGGCTTAAGGATAGCAATGATGAAACAGAAACTGATTGTCATCGGCAACGGCATGGTAGGTCATCACCTGCTGCAACAGCTGGTAGACCAGAACGGAGTGGAGCAGTACGACATCACGGTATTCGGCGCCGAGAGGCATGCCGCCTACGACCGGGTGCACCTCTCCGAAGTGTTCGACGGCAAGGAGCCGGAAGCCCTGCTGATGGCCACCCCCGACTGGTACCGTGAAAGCGGCCTCGAGCTGCGCCTGGACGAGGCGGTCACCGCCATCGACCGGGACGCCAAGACCCTGACCACCGCCGCCGGCGCCGAGCTCGCCTACGACCGCCTGGTGCTGGCCACCGGCTCCACCCCCTTCGTGCCGCCCATCCCCGGCCGTGAGCGGGACAAGTGCTTCGTCTACCGTACCCTGGAAGATCTGGCCGCCATCAAGGCCGCCTGCCAGGGCGCCAGGACCGGCGTGGTGATCGGCGGAGGCCTGCTCGGCCTGGAAGCCGCCAACGCCCTGCGCCTGCTCGGCCTGGAAACCCATGTGGTGGAATTCGCTCCCCGGCTGATGCCGGTACAGCTGGATCCCCAGGGCGGCACCCTGCTCAGGGAAAAGATCGAGCGCCTGGGGCTGCATGTGCACACCCAGAAAGCCACCCAGCACATCATCGACGGCGAAAGTGCCACCCACCGCCTCGAATTCAACGATGGCGGCATCCTCGAAGCCGACGTGCTGGTGTTCAGCGCCGGTATCCGTCCCCAGGACAGCCTCGGCCGTGAAGCCGGCCTCACCCTGGGCGAGCGCGGCGGCATCTGCATCAACGATCTTTGCCAGACCTCGGATCCGGACATCTACGCCATCGGCGAATGCGCCCTGTGGGAAGGCAAGCTGTTCGGCCTGGTGGCCCCCGGCTACCAGATGGCCCGCGCCGTGGCCGCCCAGCTACTGGGCAAGGACGGCGCCTTCAAGGGCGCCGACATGAGCACCAAGCTCAAGCTGCTGGGCGTGGACGTGGGCGCCATCGGCGATGCCCACGGCCAGACTCCAGGCAGCCAGGAAGTGTTACTGCTGGATCGCAGCAAGGATCTGTACAAGAAGCTGGTGCTGAACGAAGCCGGTGATCGCCTGCTGGGCGCCGTGCTGGTGGGCGACAACGGCGACTACGACACCCTGCTGCAGACCTACCTCAACGACATGCCGCTGCCGGATCACCCCCTGGCCCTGCTGGTGCCGGAAGACGCCGCCGGGGGCGCACCCAAGGCGGCCCTGCCGGCCACCGCCACCGTCTGCTCCTGCCACAACGTGAGCAAGGGCGCCATCATAGAGGCGGTGCAGGGCGGCGCCTGCGACGTGTCGGCGGTCAAGGCCTGCACCAAGGCCGGCACCGGTTGCGGCGGCTGCGCCGGCCTGCTCACCCAGGTAGTCAACCAGGCGCTGGAAGATCAGGGCATTACCGCCGACAAGAGCCTGTGCGAGCACTTCGCCTACAGCCGCCAGGAGCTGTTCCACCTGATCAAGGTGGGCCAGATCAAGAGCTTCGACGAACTGCTGGCCAAACACGGTACCGGCCTGGGCTGTGACAGCTGCAAGCCGGCGGCGGCGTCCATCTTCGCCTCCCTGTGGAACGAGCACGTACTGTCGCCCAAGCACCAGCCGCTGCAGGATACCAACGACACCTTCCTCGCCAACATGCAGAAGAACGGCACCTATTCGGTGGTGCCCCGAGTGCCCGGCGGCGAGATCACCCCCGAGCAGCTGATCGTGCTGGGCCAGGTGGCCAAGCGCTACGACCTCTACACCAAGGTCACCGGCGGCCAGCGCATCGACCTGTTCGGCGCCCGCCTGGAGCAGTTGCCGCAAATCTGGAAGGAGCTGATCGACGCCGGCTTCGAGACCGGCCACGCCTACGGCAAGTCGCTGCGCACCGTCAAGTCCTGTGTCGGCTCCACCTGGTGCCGCTACGGGGTACAGGACTCCCTGGATCTGGCGGTGGCCCTGGAGCACCGCTACAAGGGCCTGCGTTCGCCCCACAAGCTGAAGTTCGCGGTGTCCGGCTGCACCCGAGAGTGCGCCGAGGCCCAAGGCAAGGACGTGGGCATCATCGCCACCGAGAAGGGCTGGAACCTGTACTTCGCCGGCAACGGCGGCATGCGCCCGCGCCACGCCGACCTGTTCGCCACCGACCTGGATACCGACACCCTGGTCCGCTATATCGACCGGCTGCTGATGTTCTACGTGGCCACCGCCGACAAGCTGCAGCGCACCTCGGTGTGGATGGAAAACCTGGAGGGCGGCCTGGACTACCTGCGCGAGGTCATCATCGACGACTCCCTGGGTCTGGCCGACGAACTGGAAGGGCGCATGGCCCATGTGGTCGACACCTACGAGTGCGAGTGGAAAGCCACCCTGGAAGATCCGGAAAAACTCAAGCGTTTCAAGAGCTTCGTCAACACCGATGAGGCCGATGACAGCATCGTCTTCGAACGCAAGCGCGGCCAGATCCGCCCGGTAGAAATGATTGAAATCAAGGAGGTCTCATGAGTCTTGTTCGCCTTTGCCACGTCAACGACATTCCCGAGCACAGCGGCATGGCCGCATTGGTGGAGGGTCGGCAACTGGCCCTGTTCAACCTGCCCGGGCTCGGTTTCTTCGCCCTCGACAACTGGGATCCTATGGGCAACGCCCAGGTGCTGGCCCGGGGTATAGTGGGCGACATCAAGGGCGAGCCCTGCGTGGCCTCGCCCCTGTACAAGCACCATTACTCATTGAAAGACGGCCGCTGCCTGGAGCAGGAGGACGTCAAGGTCAAGGTCTGGCCCCTGGTCGCCAAGGACGATCAGCTGTGGCTTGAGCAGTAATCCCTGACGGGATAAGGACGCGGGGTTGGGCCACCGGGAACGAGGGGAGCCGCAACCCGCCCCGCTTCCACCTTTATAATCAAACGGGGCCAAGGCGGCCCCGTTTTTGTTAGCCGCTGTTTACGATCTTTACGAAGCTTGTCTGTAACGACTCAAACACAGAGTCAACAGGCGACACTGAAGCGTTAGGGAAAGCAAAGGGCGCCGCTCCGCCGACCATGTTACCCATCAACGGGTGCGGATGGCCTGGATGATGGCAGTGGTGGAGCAGCCGTCCTCGAAGTTGAGCACCTTAACCTCGCCGCCGTTGGCGGTCACTTCCTCGAAGCCGGCGATGTCCTCAGGTTTATAGTCCCCGCCCTTGACCAGCACGTCGGGCAGCACCTCGGCGATCAGCCGGCGCGGGGTGTCTTCCGCGAAGGGCACCACCCAGTCCACCGCGCCCAGGCCGGCCAGCACCGCCATGCGCCTGTCCACCGCGTTCACCGGCCGGCCCTCACCCTTGAGGGCGCGTACCGAGGCGTCGGTGTTCACCGCCACTATCAGCCGTTCGCCCAGCTTGCGGGCGTTATTGAGGTAGGAGACGTGGCCGGCGTGAAGAATGTCGAAGCAGCCGTTGGTCATCACCACTTTCTCGCCCCGGCGGCGGGCGGCGTCCACCACGAACTTGAGCTGCTGCTCGGTGACCACTCCCATGCCCGACTCAAGGCCGCCGTAGAGCACGTTGGCCAGCTCGATGGCGGAGACGGTGGAGGTCCCCAGCTTGCCGACCACGATGCCGGCGGCCACGTTGGCCAGGGCGCAGGCTTCGTCCAGCGGCAGGCCGGCGGCCAGGCCCGAGGCCAGGGTGGCGATAACGGTGTCGCCGGCGCCGGTGACGTCGTACACCTCATGGGCCTGGGCCGGCAGGTGCAGTTCGTCCTCGCCCGGGCGGATCAGGGTCATGCCGTGCTCGGAGCGGGTCACCAGCAGGGCCTTGAACTCGAACCTGTCCACCAGCTCCAGGCCGCGGGCCACCAGTTCCCGCTCATCCTTCACCTTGCCCACCACCGCCTCGAACTCGCTCATGTTGGGGGTAAGCAGGGTGGCGCCCCGGTACTTCTCGAAATCCGAGCCCTTGGGGTCCACCAGCACCGGCACCCCGGCCTCGTTGGCGGCACGGATCAGGGACTGCACCTGGGCCAGGGCGCCCTTGGCGTAGTCGGACAGCACCAGCACCCCGGCCTGAGCCAGGGCGGCATGGGTCTTGTCGGTGAGCGAAGCGGCGTCTTCGGCCGCAAAGCCTTCCTCGAAGTCCAGCCGCAGCAACTGCTGGTTGCGGCTCATCACCCTGAGTTTGGTGATGGTGGGGTGGCTCTTGAGGCGCACGAAGTCACACTCCACCCCCACGCCCTTCATCTTGTCCTGCAGGGAATTGGCCGCCTCGTCGTCACCGGTCAGGCCCAGCAGCCGGGCACCGGCGCCCAGGGCCGCGGCGTTCAGGGCCACGTTGGCGGCGCCGCCGGGGCGCTCTTCATTGTGCTCTACCTTGACCACAGGCACCGGAGCCTCGGGCGAGATACGTCCGGTGGGGCCGGACCAGTAGCGGTCCAGCATCACATCCCCGACCACCAGCACCCTGGCGCTATCGAATTCCGGCAACTTGATCTTCATAGGTTCCGACCCTTGTGAACATGGGAAAGGGAAATATTATCACAGCCATCACCGATCGCACCCGTCGACCGCCCTTTGGTGGTTATTCCCGCCAGAGTTATTTAGAATTCAGCCATTTGATGATGATGGCGACTTCCTATGCACGATTCCCGGCTTCCTTCCTTCGGCACGGCGCTGCTGCACCCGCGCTACGCCTTCAACTGGCTGGGCCTCGGCCTGCTGTGGCTGCTGGTCACCCTGCTGCCCTGGCGCGCGCAGATGGCACTGGGCCGGGGGCTGGGCCGGCTATCGATAAAAGTGCTGAAGTCCCGGGTCAGGGTGGCCCGGCGCAACCTGGAGCTGGCCTTGCCGGAACTGGGTGAGGCCGAGCGCGAGCGCCTGCTCGGGGCCAATTTCGAGAGCGTGGGCTGCGCCCTCTTCGAGACCGGCATGGCCTGGTTCTGGCCCCACTGGCGGATGCGCGCCCTCACCCGCATGGAAGGCACCGAGCACGTGGACGCCGCCGTGGCCCGGGGCCAGGGCATGCTGCTGCTGTCGGCCCACTTCCTGACGCTCGAGCTCAACGCGCGCCAGTTCGGCCTGTACCGACCCGGGGTAGGGGTGTACCGGCCCAACACCAACCCGGTGCTGGAATACGCCCAGGTGCACGGTCGCTGCCGGTCCAACAAGTACCTGGTGGACCGGCTCGACATCAAGGGCATGCTCAAGGCCCTGCGGGCCGGCGACGCGCTCTGGTATGCACCGGACCACGACTACGGTCGCCACGCCAGCGTGTTCGTGCCCTTCTTCGCGGTGGAGCAGGCCGCCACCATCACCGGCACCGCCACCCTGGCGCGGGTGAAGAACAGCGTCACCCTGCCCTGCTTCACCTTGCGCGAGCAAGACGGCTACCGGCTGATCGTCCAGCCGCCGCTGGCCGGTTTCCCCACCGGCGACGACGAGGCGGACGCCATCGCCGGCAACCGGGTGCTCGAGGCCGCCATCCGCCGGGCCCCGGAGCAATACATGTGGCTGCACCGGCGCTTCAAGACCACCCCGGAAGGGGTACCCTACAGGTACTGATTAAAAAGCCGGGATTAGGGGCTCGGGACCGGTACAGGCGCTGCCAGCTCTCAAGTTTCTTTTTGATGCTGCTCTGCAACCCATTGAGCAAGCGAAAGGTGCGGTCCAGCTGCCGAAAGACATCGTGCGTCTCCGACAGCAATCCGAGCCTACACGCGATCTCCATCTGGGTATCAAGCTCATTCAGCGAGCCTCTGGCAATACTCAGGAAATGGGCATATTCACGCGTGCTCGAACTGGCCGCGCCTTCGGCAATGTTGGAAGGCACCGGAATGGCCGCCCTGCGCACCTTGATGTCAGACCGCACAACTCGGCCCTGGGAAATGCTGCTGAGGCCCCGTAGGCCAGCCTTACCAACAGCATGGCCTCGCGCCAGACATCAAGTCGCTTGTGCGTCTTCATACTTCCTCCCAGTCCCGGATCCCTAGTCCCCAGTCCCGGCGTGCTTGAGCCATTTATTCCAGCTCTCCACCACCCAGCCGCGCTCCCGTACGAGCTCGCTGTCCGGCACCCGGCCGGGTTGATCGGACAGGCTCAGCCGGTGGCCCCGGTCGCGGATGGCGCAGTAGGCGGTTTTCAACTGCCAGGCCTCTTCCTCTTCCAACAGCCCCACTTCCACCGCCGCCTCCAGGATGCGGATATTGTCGGACCAGCGGGTCAGGGCCGGATGCTGGGAGGCATGGGCCAGCACCAGGTACTGGGTAAGGAACTCGATATCGGCCAGGCCACCCACCGACTGCTTGAGATGGAACTCGTCGGGGCCGGCCTTGATGAGATGGGCGCGCATCTTCTCGCGCATCTGCACCACCTCCCGGGCCAGCTCGCCGCGCTCCCGCTCCTTGCCCAGTACCTCCCGCCGGATCTGGTTGAAGGTGTCGAACAGCCCGGGGTCGCCCACTATGATACGGCTGCGCACCAGGGCCTGGTGCTCCCAGGTCCAGGCCTCGTTGTGCAGGTAGGTCCGGTAGGCGTCGAGCGGGCTCACCATCAGGCCGGAAGCGCCGCTCGGACGCAGCCGCATGTCCACTTCATAGAGCACGCCGCTGGGAGTGCGGGTGCTGAACAGGTGAATGATGCGCTGGGCCAGGCGCAGGTAGAACTGGCGGCAGTCCAGGGGCTTGTCGCCGTTGGTCTGGCCCTTGAGCCCCGCCTCCTGCACAAACACCAGATCCAGATCCGAGCTGTAGGCCAGCTCGATGCCACCCAGCTTGCCGTAGGCCACCACGCCGAACCCCTTGCGCGGGCTGTCCACCAGTTGCTCGGGCACGCCGTGGCGGGCGCTCATCTGGGCCCAGGCCTGGTTGACCACCTCTTCCACCATGGCTTCCGCCAGCCAGCTAAGGTGGTCGCTCACTTTCATCAGCGGCAGGGCGCCGGCAATGTCGGCGGCGGCGATGCGCAACAGATGGATCTGCTTGAACTGCCGCAGGGCTTCCATCTGCTGCTCCACGTCTTCCTCCGGTACCCGCAGCAGAAACTGGCGCAGCTCGCCCCGGTAGGCGTCGAGGGGAATGGGATTGTACAGCAGTTGGGGCACCAGCAGTTCGTCCAGCAGTATCGGATAGCGTGCCAGCTGCTCGGCCACCAGAGAACTGGCCTCACACAGCCGGATAAGCTGGGTCAGGGCACCGGCGTTTTCCACCAGCAGCTGCAGGTAGGCGGTGCGGGTGGCGATCTGCAGCAGCAGCTTCTGCAGCCGGGCGAACAGGATGCCGGGCAGCTCCGACTGGCTGACCTTGTCGAGCAGCACCGGCATCAGCTTCTCCAGGGCCTGGCGCCCCTGGGGGCCCATGGCCCCGCGTGGGCATTCTTCCTTGAAGCTGTTGAGGGCCAGAGCCAGACGGCCGGCCTTCTCTTGCGCCATGCCCTGCTCCTGCAGCAGCCGTATAAGCTCTTCCTCTTCCCAGTCTGTCTGCCAGAGATCGAACCAGATCTGGGCCGCTCCCTCCTCTTCCGCCTCGGTGCTGTCGCCGATCAATAGCTCAAACTGGCGGTGCACCTGGGCCATGGCCCCGTGCAGCACCCGATAGAAACAATCCCAGTCCGGATGACCCATCAGCCAGGCCAGGCGGGTGCGGTTGAGCTCGTCCTGGGGCAGGGTCTGGGTCTGCTGGTCGGCGAAAGCCTGCAGGAAGTTTTCGACCTTGCGCAGCAGGCGGTAGCTCTGGTGCAACTGCTCCGCATCGTCCGCCGTCAGCGCTCCCGACTCCCGCGCCGCCGCCAGGGCCTGGGGCAGGTGGCGGACCTGCAGCGCCGGCTCCCGGCCACCGCGGATCAGCTGGAACACCTGGGCGATGAACTCCACCTCGCGGATGCCGCCGGCGCCCAGCTTGATGTTGTCCTTCAGTCCCTTGCGCCTCACCTCGGCGGCGATCATCGCTTTCATCTGGCGCAGGGAATCGATCACCCCGAAATCGATGTAGCGGCGAAACACGAAGGGCTTGAGCATGGCGCGCAGCTCGGTGGTGTATTCGCCTTCGTCGTTGAGGATCCGCGCCTTGACCATGGCGTAGCGCTCCCAGGTGCGGCCGTGGTGCTGATAGTAGTCCTCCATAGCGGCGAAACTCACCGCCAGCGGGCCGGACTCGCCGAAGGGCCGCAACCGCATGTCCACCCGGTAGACCTGACCGTCCACCGTGATCTGGTGCAGGGCGTTCACCAGTTTCTGCCCCAGGCGGATAAAGAACTGCTGGTTGGCCAGCTCGCGCCGCCCACCTCGGGTCACCCCGTTGTGGGGAAAGGTGAAGATGAGGTCGATGTCGGAAGAGAAGTTGAGCTCCCGCCCGCCCAGCTTGCCCATGCCCAGGATCAGCATGGGAACGGGGTCGCCCTCGGCATCGGAGGGAGTACCCAGCTCGGCACACTGGCGCCGGTAGAGCCAGCGATAGGCCTCCACGATCAGCGCATCGGCCAAAGCCGAGATATGTTCGAAGCTTTCCTCTACCTCGGCCCCCAACAGCATTTCCCGCCAGGCGATCAGCAGCAGCTCGCGCCGCCGGAAGCAGCGCAGGGTGCGTAACAGGCCGGGCTCGTCGTTCACGGCCGCCAGTTGGGCCGCCAGCTCGGGCCGGTAACGGCCGGCCCGCTGGCCATTGTGCAAATCCCGTTCGTCGTCCAGTTCAAGGGCCAGCTCCGGCTGCTGACACAGGCTGTCGGCGGCAAAGTCGCTGCAGGCGAACAGTGCCTTCAGCCGCTCCCGGCGGTCCCGGTCAAGCGTCGGCAACTGGGCGACGGCGCGCTCTTCGAAGCGGATCCAGTGTTTGTCGGCCTGGACACTCAGCAGGGCGGGCATCTCTACCATATACGTTTCCTTGTTGGCGGATTCTGGCATCAGACTACCATTGTTGACGGCCTTGAACAGAGAGCCGGCGCAGATTGTCGCGCCGGCCGCCGGCGCCAAAGAGCGAGCTTGCACTGAAGCCGACGGCTGATTAGTCTGTAGCGGACTTATTATGTCAGGATCTGTTGATGGAACTCTCAGTTATAGGCCGGCATCTCGAAGGGCTCGGCGACCAGTCGAGCACCGGCTTCGGCTTTCAGTGCTTCCCCATCCCCGGCGAGGTGGAGGTGCTCAAGGTAACGGTGGAGGGGCGCGAAGAGCTGCCCCTGTTCATCTCCGTTTCCGACGATCAAATCCTGTGCATCAGCTACCTGTGGGACGAAAGTCAGGTCGCTCCGGCACGGCGCCAGGCCATGCTGGAGGCCATGCTCGACATGAACATCCCCATGCCGCTGTCGGCCTTTGCCCGGCTCGACGACTGGTACGTGGTGTTCGGCGCCCTGTCGCTCAACGCCGATCTGGCCGATATCGAGCATGAACTGGCGGTGCTGAGCGACAACTGCCTGGAAGTAATCGAAGACATGGCGGAGTTTCTACTATGAGGGCGGGTCGATGAGCGTATTGGGTCAGGTGCTGCGCAGCCTGCAGGACCCGCAAGACGGCAGCCTGGATCCGGGCCGGGTCTGCATCCAGTTGGTGCGTGCCTGCCGCCATGCCGAACAGCACATGCAGGGGCTGGAACGCCAGTGCCGTCAACTGAAAACCGATATCGACCGGCTCGAGGAGCAGGGTTCGCCGCTATCGCAGCGGCTGGCAGGGCTGGAGCAGGCCACCCTGGCGGCCCTGGTCCGGGGCAAGGGGCTGGAAGCCCGGCGACTCGCCACCGCGGTGGCCGCCACCGAAGACGAACAGGACGCCTGCCGGCTCACGCTCGAGCGCCTGCGCCGGCGGCTGCGCTACTACCAGGATCGCTGGCTCGGTGCCGAGCGCCATTACCACGATCTGTGCCGCCAGTTGGCCATGGCAAAGACCACCGCCTGCGTGCGCAAGACCATGGCCACCATTCGTCGCCATCCGGCGGTGACTCTGGTCAACGCCAAGCAGGCCCTGGCCGATATCCGCGCCCGGGAGCAGCGCCAGGGGCAGGCCCCCGAGCCCGACGACCCTCCTGCGGCCCTGTGCCCCCACAGTGTCGAGCAGGTACTGGCCCGGCTGCAACAGCAACTGGGGAGCCGCCCGTGAGCCAGCGCAAGATCCCGGAAAAATGGCAGAGCTCGGTGCGGGCCGCCAAGGCAGTGCAGGTGGCCTTCGACATGGACGAGGCGCTGCAGTACCAGATCCGGCGCGAAGCGCTGGACAACGGCCTGAGCCCCTCGGATCAAATTCGCCATATCCTGACCCTGCCCACCGCCGCCAAGCCCAAGCGTCCCCGGCTGACGGTCTCGCTCAGCCCCGAAGATTACGTCCACCTGGCCGAGCGTTACGGCCTGAGCCCCGAGCAGCAGCTGGAAATCAAGCACAGGGTGATGGACGAGCTGCTGGCCTACAGCCGCCAGCAGCTTGATGAAGGCTAGCCCTCAGCGCCAGTAGGGGTCCAGCTGCAGGGCCTGCCCCCGGGACTGCTCCAGGGCCTCCAGCAGGAAACCCCGCTTGCGCTCCAGCCAGTCGTCCAGTTCCTCGCGATCGTCCGCCGTCAGCCGTTCACGCACGTCCTCCAGGGGTGACAGCATGTCCAGATCCTCGATACCGCGCAGTATGTCGAGCCAGGGCATACGAAAAACCAGCCGTTCCTCCTCCGGAAAGAGGCCGCTGAAGCACAGCCCCACCATCAGGTTGCGCCTGAGCTTGCCCTTCTGCTGGATATATTGCTCGCCGCCGAGTACGGGCTCCCCCAGGGTACTCTGGCGCAGGGTGCGCCAGCTGTCCTCAAGCAGCTCCCGAGCCAAACCGACGACGGGCGCGGCCAATAGGGTGCCCTGGTTCGGTTCCAGTCCGGCCCGCCAGTCCTGGCGATAAAGCCAGTGGGTCAGACGCAGCAGCAGCCGACCGTAACGCGGGCCGTGAAACAGCTCCCGCAGTTGTTGCTCATCGGGCAGTTGCGCCTGTTGTTCCGCCAGCTCCGCCAGCAGCGCCTTCTGGCAATCCAGACGGCGCAGGTAATGGCCCTTGTCGGCTGTGAGGTGAGCCAGCATTTGGGCCCGGTCCAGCCAGGACAATTGCTGCTGCAACCACAGCAAATCGTCTATCCAGCCACTGTTGACCCGGTGCGACACCAGTTCGCCGAACATCAGCAGGGTTTGGTGCACCAGAGAGGCACCTTCGCGCAACTGCACCAGCCAGTCGATGCCGGGAGTACTCATCCAGCCGTCTTCATGGTGCTGCCAGTGGCGCAACCCTTGATGGAGCAAAGCCATCATCACCTGTTCACAAGAATCCGGCGGCTGCAACGCCAGGGGTTCCAGCACGTGCAAGCGCGGCATGGGACTCAGACCAGCCAGGCGATAACCGCGCTGGGCCTTGGATACCGTCCCCAAACGCAAGCCACCCGACCTGACCAGGTGCTCGGCCAGCTCAAACAGCCGGGAGGCATCGCCCTTGACCAGCTCCAGCTCCAGTTCGCGGATGGGCTCTTGCCGCTCGCCCGCCTGCACATGCCCTTCGTCCAGAGCCAGTTCGATTTCGGTGCCCTCGAAGGCCAGCAGCCAGCGCCGGCGCATAAAATCGGTACAGAACAGGGGCTGCAGCGCCTGCTGCAACGACTCCGGGTCAACCCCGGAAGGCCAGATACCGGCCGGGAACAGTGATAAATCCGGCTGGTTCGACGATAATGCCGCATTATATTCCGGCCGCTGATGCAGCCCGCCGACCTGGCTGCCCGCCAGCTTGATGGTCTGCTCCAGCTCACCGTTTTTACTGCGGATGCGCAGCCCGGCATCCATCCGGCGCAGAGCCAGATCGGCGGTGTCGTAGTAGGTGTTGGCCAGGTGCCGCCGGTCGTGCTTGAGGATTTGGTAAGATTGCAACAGCTCGGGCAGGGCGTCGGTGATATCGAGTGAGACAAGAAACTTGATCTCTATTTCTGTATCCATAAGGGTGTCCGGAAAACCAACCTTCTGATTTAAAAGTAAAAGCAGAATCCACCATCAGAATAACATGACGGTTTTATGAAAAATGCTGTTTTCTTGCCTTTGTAGTTAAGTTACCATTCGCGCCACATTGATGTATCGAGTGTTTTTTCACCGACACAGGGTTGGCTATGCCAGTAAATACTATTTTGGGACTCTTTGCCAAGTCCCCGATCAAACCCCTGCAGAAGCATGTGATGAAAGTCCATGAAGCTGCACAGCAATTGGTTCCCTTCTTCGACGCCATGTGGGAGCAGGACTGGGAAAAGGCCGAGCAGATCCAGGGCCACATTTCCCAACTGGAACGGGAAGCCGATGCGCTGAAGCGGGAAATTCGTCTCAAACTCCCCCGCGGCCTCTTTATGCCGGTCGCCCGCACCGACATGCTGGAGTTGTTAACCCAGCAGGACAAGATTGCCAACAAGGCGAAAGACATCTCCGGCCGCATCGTGGGCCGCCAGATGGAAATTCCGCTGCAACTGAAAACGTCTTTTATGGCCTACCTCAGCCGGTGTATCGACGCCACCGCCCAGGCCGCCAAGGCCATAGACGAGCTCGACGAACTGCTGGAAACCGGCTTCAAGGGCCGGGAGATGGACCTGGTCACCGACATGATCCACCAGCTGGATCTGATCGAAGACGATACCGACGTGATGCAGGCCAAGCTGCGCAAGCAGTTGCAAGCCATCGAAGACGGTTACAACCCCATCGATGTCATCTTCCTGTACAAGATCCTTGAGTGGGTCGGTGACCTGGCAGATCAGGCCGAACGGGTGGGTGCCCGTCTTGAGCTGATGCTGTCCCGTTCCTGAGCGAAACAACAAGGTATATAAATGGATATCATCGCTAACTACGGCACCACGCTGATCCTGGTGGCGGCTGTCTTCGGCTTCTTCATGGCCTGGGGCATCGGCGCCAACGACGTCGCCAATGCTATGGGTACCTCGGTAGGCACCCGCTCGCTGACCATCAAGCAGGCGATCATCATCGCCATGATCTTCGAGTTTGCCGGCGCCTACCTGGCCGGCGGCGAGGTCACCTCCACCATTCGCAGCGGTATTATCGATTCCGATGCCTTCGAGGGCCACCCGGATCTGCTGGTATTCGGCATGATCGCCTCCCTGCTGGCGGCCGGTACCTGGCTGCTGCTGGCCTCCTACTTCGGCTGGCCGGTGTCCACCACCCACTCCATCATCGGCGCCATCGTCGGCTTCGCTCTGGTTTCGCTCGGTTCAGAGGCAGTGCACTGGGGTAAACTCGGCGGCGTGGTTGGTTCCTGGATCGTCACCCCAGCCCTGTCCGGCCTGCTTGCCTACTTTACCTTTATCAGCGTACAGCGCCTGATCTTCAACGCCGACAGCCCCCTGGCGGCGGCCAAGAAGTATGTTCCCATCTATATTTTCCTCACCATCATGGTGATCTGCCTGGTGACCCTGAAGAAAGGCCTGAGCCACGTGGGCCTGGACATGAGCAACGCCCAGAGCTGGGGCCTGTCGGTACTGGTGTCGCTGCTCGGAGCCCTGCTCTGCGCCGCTTATATCCGTCGCCAGAAATACAACCCCCAGGACGACAAGGACATGCACTTCTCCAACGTAGAGAAAGTGTTCGGCATCCTGATGGTGGTGACCGCCTGCGCCATGGCCTTTGCCCACGGTTCCAACGACGTGGCCAACGCCATAGGTCCGCTGGCGGCCGTGGTGAGCGTGGTGGAAAGCGCCGGCCAAATCGCGGCCCGTTCCACCATCGCCTGGTGGATACTGCCGCTCGGTGGCATCGGCATCGTCATCGGCCTGGCGTCCCTCGGCCACAAGGTGATGGCCACCGTAGGCACCGGCATCACCCATTTGACTCCCAGCCGTGGCTTCGCCGCCCAGTTGGCGACCGCTGCGACAGTGGTGATCGCATCCGGTACCGGCCTGCCCATCTCCACCACCCAGACCCTGGTAGGCGCGGTGATGGGGGTCGGCCTGGCCCGGGGTATCGCCGCCCTCAACCTTAACGTATTGCGCAATATAGTGGTGTCCTGGATCGTGACCCTGCCCGCCGGCGCCATACTGGCCATCGTGTTCTTCTATATCATCCAGTGGGTATTCGTCTGAACAAGGGGGCCACAGGCCCCCTTGTTCTTGTCCTTACCTGCATCGCCGATTACCATGGCGTTATCAATGAGAGTGAAGGAACCCCAGGTGAGATTAAAATTCCTGTTGGCACTGCTGTGTAGCCTGCCTTGGCTCGGCCATGCCGAGGCCGCAACCCGTTATATTTCCGACAACGTGTACGCCTTTCTGCATGCCGGCCCCGGCAACCAGTACCGTATCATCGGCTCCATCAACGCCGGCGAGCCGGTGGAGTACCTGAGCCGCAATGCCGAAAGCAAGTACGTGCAAATTCGTGACGGCGAAGGCCGTACCGGCTGGATAGACGGCCAGTTTATACAAACCGGGGAAAGCTTCCGCTCCCGGCTGCCCACCCTGGAGCAGGAACTGGCGACCACCAAACAGCAACTGGCCAGCGCCGATGAACGTCACCGCCAGGATGTCATCGATAAGACCAGCCGACTGCAACAACAGGAGCAGGAACTGAGTGAATTGCACAGCCAGCTTGCAGAGTTGCGCCAGACCAGTGACCAACTGGCGGCAGACAATCGCCGCCTGACCAGCCTGATGGACGACCGGGAGCACCAGATGCGGCTGGACTGGCTGCTGCGGGGCGGCCTGGTCGCCGGCGTCGGCGCCCTGTTCGGTTTCCTGTTGCCGCTTATCCCCCTGCGCCGCAAGCGCAAACAGGGACGCTGGATGAACTGATGCCATCCGCCCCATCCCCGAGAGCGCCCTGGTGGCGCTTTTTTGTTGCTCCTTGTCACCTACCGCCCGTGCTCGGCTATCTTTAACAGGCAAACAAGGCGGACAATCGTAGCTATTGCGCCTCTCGACGCGCCCGCTGTTACCGGCCCGCCGCCACGGCTCCCCAACTTCAGGAAGTGTCGTTATGTTTAATGCTGCCACCGTCTTCGCTCCCGGTTACGCCCCCCGCGACCTGCTGGCCCTGCGCCAGGACATTACCCGAAACTATGTGGTCGATGAAAACGACTACCTGGCCAGCCTGTTGGAGCAGGTGCCGGCCGATGGCCAGACCCTGGCCCGCGTCACCGAGCAAGCCCGTCGCCTGGTGACCCAGGTGCGGGCGGAAAGCGATGGCGGCGACGGCATCGACGCCTTCCTGCAGCAGTACAGCCTGGACACCCAGGAGGGCATTATCCTGATGTGCCTGGCCGAAGCCCTGCTGCGCATCCCCGACAGCCACACCGCCGACGAGCTGATCAAGGACAAGCTGTCCGGCGCCGACTGGGCCAGACACTTCCGCCAGAGCGACTCCACCCTGGTCAACGCCTCCACCTGGGGCCTGATGCTGACCGGCAAGATAGTGCGCATGGACAGGAAGCTGGACGGCAACCCGGCCAACGTGCTCAACCGCATGATCAACCGCCTGGGCGAACCGGTGGTGCGCTCCGCCATGTACGCAGCCATGAAGATCATGGGCAAGCAGTTCGTGCTGGGCCGGGACATCAAGGAAGCGCTCAAGGCCAGCCGCAAGTCCCGCGAACTCGGCTATACCCATTCTTACGACATGCTGGGCGAAGCGGCCATGACCGCCGCCGACGCCGAGAAATACCGCGCCGACTACGCCAACGCCATCGCCGCCGTGGGTGCCGAGCAGCTCAACAACTCCAAGGTGCCGCGCCCGTCCATCTCCATCAAGCTGTCCGCCCTGCACCCGCGCTATGAAGAGGCCAGCCGCCAGCGGGTGCTGAGCGAACTCTACGCCACCGTGCTGGGGTTGCTGGAGCAGGCACGTAAACTGGACGTGTCCATCACCATCGATGCGGAGGAGATGGACCGGCTGGAACTGTCGCTCGATCTGTTCGAATCCCTGTACCGTGCCGAGGTCAACAAGGGCTGGGGCGGTCTCGGCCTGGTGGTACAGGCCTATTCCAAACGGGCCCTGCCGGTACTGTGCTGGCTGACCGCCCTGGCCCGGACGCAAGGCGACGAGATCCCGGTGCGGCTGGTAAAGGGCGCCTACTGGGACAGCGAGATCAAGCACTGCCAGCAGGCGGGCATCGACGGCTACCCGGTCTATACCCGTAAGGCGGCCACCGACGTGTCCTACCTGGCCTGCGCCCGCTACCTGCTGAGCGACGCCACCCAGGGGGCTATCTATCCCCAGTTCGCCACCCATAACGCCCACACTGTGGTGTCGGTGATGGCCATGGCGGGGGAGCGCCGCTTCGAGTTCCAGCGACTGCACGGCATGGGCGAGGAGCTGTACAACACCGTGCTGAAGGAAAACCCGGGCCTGGTGTGCCGTATCTATGCCCCGGTGGGCGCCCACAAGGATCTGCTGCCCTACCTGGTGCGCCGCCTGCTGGAAAACGGGGCCAACACCTCCTTCGTGCACAAGCTGGTGGATCCCAATACCCCCATCGACACCCTGATCACCCATCCGCTGGCCAGCCTCGGCGAGTGCCCCAGCCTGGCCAACGACAAGATACCGCTGCCGCTGGCCATCTTCCCGGACCGTACCAACTCCCGGGGCCTGAACATGAATATCGAAGATCTGCGCACCCCCTTCTTCAGCGAGTTGACCAAACTGGCCGACAAGCAGTGGCAGGCCGGTCCCATCGTCGGCGGCAAGACCTTGACCAACGGCACCGCCAACGCCGTACTGAGCCCCCAGGATCAGGGCCGGCAGGTGGGCCAAGTCTGGTTTGCCGACAAGGCGACGGTGGAGCAGGCGGTGGGCCGGGCCCAGGCCGCCTTCAAGGGCTGGCGCGACAGCCCGGTGGAGCAACGCGCCCAGGCGCTGGAAAAGCTGGCCGAGCTGCTGGAGGCCCATAGCACCGAGTTTGTTTCCCTCTGTACCCGGGAAGCAGGCAAGCTGCTGCAGGACGGCATCGACGAGGTACGCGAGGCGGTGGACTTCTGCCGCTACTATGCCGTTGAAGCCCGCCGCCTGATGGCCGAGCCCACCAGGCTGCCCGGCTACACCGGCGAGCTGAACCTGCTCTATGCCCAGGGCCGGGGCCCCTTCGTCTGTATCAGCCCCTGGAACTTCCCCCTGGCCATCTTCCTCGGGCAGGTGGGGGCCGCCCTGGTCACCGGCAACACGGTGCTGGCCAAGCCGGCGGAGCAGACCTCCCTGGTCGCCCACCTGGCGGTAAGGCTGGCGCACCAGGCCGGCATTCCCGCCGACGTGCTGCAGCTGCTGCCCGGGGACGGCGCCACCGTGGGCGCCGCCCTCACCAGCGATCCCCGCATCGCCGGGGTCTGCTTCACCGGCTCCACCGACACCGCCCAGTTGATCAACCTGATCCTGGCCAAACGCAGCGGTTCCATAGTGCCGCTGATCGCCGAAACCGGCGGCCAGAACACCATGATAGTGGACTCCACCGCCCTGCCCGAACAGGTGGTGCGCGACGTGCTGCGCGCCGCCTTCCAGAGCGCCGGCCAGCGCTGCTCCGCCCTGCGGGTGCTCTATCTGCAGGAAGACATCGCCGAGCGGGTGCTGGAGATCCTCAAGGGCGGCATGAAGGAGCTGAGCGTCGATGACCCCGCACTCTGGTCCACCGACGTGGGCCCGGTGATCGACCGGGATGCCAAGACCGGGCTGGAGGCGCACCTGACGCGGATGAAGGCCGCCGGCAAGAACGTCATCGCCCAGGCCCCCATGGGCAAGATCTGCGCCAAGGGCTTTTATGTGCAACCGACCGCATTGGAAATCGGCTCCATCAAGGAACTGGAAAAAGAGCAGTTCGGCCCCATCCTCCACGTGGTGCGGTTCAAGGCCAGGGATATCGACAAGGTGATCGATGAGATCAACGGTACCGGCTATGGCCTGACGCTCGGCATCCACAGCCGTAATGAGTCCTTCGCCGACCAGGTGGCCAAATCGGTGGATGCCGGTAACGCCTATATCAACCGGGATCAGATCGGTGCCATGGTCGGCGTGCAGCCGTTCGGTGGCCAGGGCCTGTCCGGCACCGGCCCCAAAGCGGGAGGGCCCCACTACCTGAGCCGCTTTATCACCGAAAAAACCGTGACCAACAACACCACCGCCATCGGCGGCAACGCTACCCTGCTCTCTCTCGGCGAGGGGTGATCCCTGGTGGGAAGCGGTTAAAAAGGCGCCTCGGCGCCTTTTTCATTTTAAGTCGTTATAATGATCCTTTTTTCATCCGGGGGAGAAGGCGTGGACATCTATCTGGTGGGGGGAGCGGTCAGGGATGCCTTGCTGGGCCTGAACGTCGGCGAGCGCGACTATATGGTGGTGGGCGCCACCCCGGAGCACCTGCTCCGCCTCGGTTACACCCAGGTGGGCAAGGATTTCCCGGTATTTTTACATCCACACAGCAAAGAGGAATATGCCCTGGCCCGCACCGAGCGCAAGGCGGGCAGCGGCTATACCGGCTTTATCTGCGACTTCGGCCCCGAGGTCACTCTGGAGGAGGATCTCCGCCGCCGGGATCTCACCATCAATGCCATCGCCCAGGACCAGGAGGGGCGGCTGCATGATCCCTACGGCGGCCGCGCCGATATCGAGCACCGGGTGCTGCGCCATGTGTCCGCGGCCTTCGGCGAAGATCCGTTGCGGGTGCTGCGAGTGGCCCGCTTCGCCGCCCGTTTCCACGATCTGGGCTTTACCCTGGCCGACGAAACCCTGGCCTTGATGCAAGAGATGGCCGCCAGCGGCGAGCTCAGCGCCCTGACGCCGGAGCGGGTATGGAAGGAAACGGAAAAGGCCCTGGCCACCGCCAACCCCCAGGTCTATTTTGAAGTGCTGCGCCAGGCCGGTGCCCTCGGCCCGCTCTTTCCCGAACTGGAGGCCCTGTTTGGCGTGCCCGGCCCGGAGAAATGGCATCCGGAGATCGATACCGGCATTCATACCCTGATGGTGCTCAAGCGGGCGGCGGAACTGGGCGGAGACCTGCCCTGCCGTTTTGCCGCCCTCTGCCATGACTTCGGCAAGGCGCTGACGCCCCAGGAAAAATGGCCCAGCCATCATCACCATGGCGAACTGGGAGTCACTCCGATAGCGGCGGTATGTGCCCGCTTCAAGGTACCCACCGAGCATAAAGAAATGGCCATGCTGATGAGCCGCTGGCATATTCTGTTCCACCGGTTGGCGGAGCCGAATCCCGAGCAGGCTGACATCATTCTGGAGCTGTTCAACCGTACCGACGCCTGGCGCAAGCCGGAGCGGTTCGCCCAACTGCTGGTCTGCGCCCAGGCCGACCTGCAGGGCAGGAAGGGCTTTGCCGAGCGCCCTTACCCGCAGCGGGAACGCCTGTGGCAGTGGCTCACCGCGTTAAAAACCATTACCGCGCAGCCCTTTATTGCCCAAGGGCTGAAAGGCCCCGCCATTGGCGAAGCCATTGCCGCCGCCCGGTTAGAGCAGCTGGAACAATGGCTGGCTCACCCCTGAGCCGCCATCACCCACAACAGCACCGCTCCCAAGCCCAGTCGGTAGAGCACGAAAGGCAGCACTCCGATGCGATTAAGCAAGGTCAGGAAGACATGAATGCAGGCCAGGGCACTGGCAAAAGAGGCCAACACCCCCACTCCCACCGCGGACCAGGACATTATCGCCTGGCTGCCGATCAGGTCGGATGCCTGATGGCTGCCGGCCAGGAAAATAATGGGGATGGACATCAGGAAGGAAAAGCGGGCCGCCGCCTGCCGGGTCAGTCCCAGCATCAGGCCTGCGGTAAGGGTAATACCGCTGCGTGACGTCCCCGGGATCAACGCCAGTGCCTGGGCACAGCCCAGCATCAGTGCCCCGCGCCAGCCGGCCTGATATTCGTTTTTCTGCAGCCTGGCCATATGGTCGGCCCACCACAGCAATAAACCGAAGACGATGGTTGCCAGTGCGATCACCCAGCCTGAGCGCAGGTGATCTCCTATCCAGTCGCCGAACAGCAACCCCACCACACAGGCAGGGATGGTCGCCAGGATAATGCACCAGGCCAACCGCGATTCGGCATTGTGTCCGCCGCCGCTGATGGAATTCATCCAGGCCACGGCCAGGGTGCGTACTTCCTTGCGAAAGTAATAGAGCACCGCCAGCAAGCTGCCCAGGTGCACGGCCACATCGAAAGCCATGCCCTGGTCACGCCAGCCCAATAACACCGACGGTAAAATCAGATGAGCCGAGCTGGAAATAGGAAGAAATTCGGTAAAGCCCTGGATCAGGGCGAGCAGTACAGCCTGCACTTCCATGATGCTATTCCTGTGTTCGGATACCCCGGCAGACTACCAGCAGCAAATGACGCTTTAATGACGTCTCAGCTTACGTCATTGGCGCGGGCAAAGCGCTCGATTTCCACGCCCACACCGGCGGCATTGGGCACGGCGCCCGGCTTGGTGAGACGCACCCGCACCGATTTGACCGGGAACTCGGCCAAAATCAGCAGGGCAATACGCTCCGCCATGGTTTCGACCAGCTCCACATGGTTTTGTTCAGCATAGGCAGAGACTTTTCTGGACAGTGCCGAATAATCCAGCGCCTGACCGATATCATCTCCCAGAGCCGCCGGCTTGGTGTCGTAGCCCATCTCCAGATCGAAGCGGATCTTTTGCCGGATGCCTTTCTCCCACTCATAAACACCTATGGTGGTAAGCACTTCCAGGCCTTGCACAAACACTTTATCCATCGTCTCTATCTTCTGTTAAGCTGTGGCTGTCTTCGGCGATCGGGCCGCGCTGGTCCGGTTTCAAGGGCGCAATAATAACGGATTGAACCCGGGGTATAAACCGCGATATGACGGCCCTCACCTTGTTTATGATCATACTGGCTTACCTGGGAGGCTCGGTCTCCAGCGCCGTACTGATCTCGAGGCTCTATCACCTGCCGGACCCCAGGGCCCACGGCTCGGGCAACCCCGGGGCCACCAATGTACTGCGCACCGGCAACCGCAGCGCTGCGGTATGGGTACTACTGTTCGATATCCTCAAGGGCACGATACCGGTGTATCTGGGCTGGTTTATGGGGATCACGCCCCTGTATCTGGCCCTGATCGGCATGGCCGCCTGCCTGGGCCACATGTTTCCGCTGTTTTTCCACTTCCGTGGCGGCAAGGCCGTCGCCACCGCCCTCGGTACCCTGCTGCCGCTGGGCATGGACATGGCCGGGCTGCTGCTGCTGACCTGGCTGATCAGTCTGGGGCTGTTCGGCTATTCTTCGCTGGCTTCGCTCATTACCGCCCTGGTGGCACCGTTATATATCTATTTTATCAAGCCGGAATACACCCTGGCGGTAGCGCTACTGTCCTGCCTCATTATTTTGCGCCACCACCGCAATATCAACCGGCTCTATCACCACCAGGAACCACCTATCCTGGATAAGTTCAAGAAGCCCCCCGGAGGAGATTAAGCATTCCGCCCTAGTCAACCGCCATCAGCTCATCCAGCGGCCAGCGCGGCCGGGCCTTGACCGACAGGGGCTCATCTTCGCCCGCTTTGAGCCGTTGCAGCCCGGCGAAAGCGATCATGGCGCCGTTGTCGGTGCAATATTCGTTGCGCGGATAGAACACCTCCCCCTTAAGACCCGCCATCAGCGCCGCCAGTTGGGTGCGCAGCGACAGGTTGGCGCTGACCCCGCCGGCCACCACCAGGCGGTTGAGCCCGGTCTGTTGCAGGGCCCGCTTGCACTTGATGGCCAGGGTATCCACCACCGCCTGCTGGAAGGCATGGGCAATGTCGGCCCGGGTCTGGTCGTCGTTCCCTTGTGCCGCTATGGTGTTGGCGGCAAAGGTCTTGAGGCCGGAAAAGCTGAAATCCAGGCCGGGCCTGTCGGTCATCGGCCGGGGGAACACGAAACGGCCGGGAACACCCTGGTCGGCCAGCCTGGCCAGACGCGGACCGCCGGGATAGTCCAGCCCCATCAGCTTGGCGGTCTTGTCGAAGGCTTCGCCGGCGGCGTCGTCGATGGACTCACCGAGGATCCGGTAACGGCCGATGCCATCCACCCGCACCAGCAGGGTGTGGCCGCCGGACACCAGCAGCGCCACGAAGGGAAAGGCGGGTACCCGCTCCTCCAGCATGGGTGCCAACAGGTGGCCTTCCATATGGTGCACCGCCACCGCCGGCTTGTTCCAGGCGAAAGCCAGGCTGCGACCGATGGTGGCGCCCACCAGCAGGGCACCCATCAGACCCGGGCCGGCGGTGTAGGCCACGCCGTCGATGTCCTCCCGGGTGCAACCGGCCTGGGCCAGGGCCGCCTCGATCAGCGGTATGGTTTTGCGAATATGGTCCCGGCTGGCCAGCTCCGGCACTACACCACCGTAGTCCGCATGCAGCTTGACCTGGCTGTAGAGCTGGTGGGCCAGGATGCCGAGCTTGTCGTCATAGATGGCGATGCCGGTTTCATCGCAGGAAGTCTCGATACCTAGTACGCGCATGGAATGAATAACACTGTCGGAAAGATGGTGGCTATGTTACCCTGCCCGCGATTTTTTAACCAGCGAAGGGCTACCGGTCTTTACAGCCGGGGCCGGTTCAGAGTAGAATTTCGCACCATTTTTATAGTCATACTGGTCGGTGACAGGCCAGTTAACCGAGGTGAGAGGCACATGCCAGTAATTAAAGTACGTGAAAACGAGCCCTTCGACGTAGCCCTGCGTCGCTTCAAGCGTTCCTGCGAGAAAGCCGGTATCCTGTCTGAAGTGCGTCGCCGCGAGCACTACGAGAAGCCGACTACCGAGCGCAAGCGCGCCAAGGCTGCCGCCGTTAAGCGTCACGCCAAGAAGCTGGCTCGCGAAAACGCACGTCGCACTCGTCTGTACTAAGCAGTTATTGATCTCATGTCTTTAAAGGACCAGTTGTCAGAACAGCAGAAGAACGCCATGCGTGCCAGAGATAAGGCTCGTCTGGGTACCCTACGCATGCTGATGGCCGAGATCAAGCAAAGAGAGATAGACAGCCGCGAAACCCTGGATGACGACGGCATCATAGCGGTGATCACCAAAATGGTGAAACAGCGCAAAGACGCCGCCAGCCAGTTTGAGCAGGCTGGTCGCCAGGATCTGGTCGACAACGAGCGCCAGGAAATAGCGGTGCTGCAGGAGTTCCTGCCGCAACCTCTGACAGAAGACGAACTGGATGCTTTGCTGATGCAAGCCATCGCCGATACCGGCGCCTCTGGCATGCAGGATATGGGCAAAGTGATGGCGGTGCTCAAGCCGCAAATCCAGGGACGTGCAGATATGGGCAAGGTCAGCACCATTATCAAAGCCAAACTGGCTTAATCCGGTTGCTTTCCTGCCAACGGGCCGTGCTTCGTCTGATGCACGGCTTTGTTTTTTCGCATTCCCGGTGAACCATGGCAGGCAGAATTCCCCAATCCTTCATTGACGATCTGTTGGCCCGCACCGACATTGTCGACCTGATCGATCAGCGGGTAAAACTCAAGAAAGCCGGTAAGAATTACCAGGCCTGCTGCCCCTTTCATAACGAAAAAAGTCCCTCTTTTACCGTCAGCCCCGATAAGCAGTTCTACCATTGTTTTGGCTGTGGCGCCCACGGCACCGCGCTCGGCTTCCTGATGGAATACGATGGCCTGGAGTTTCTCGACGCCATCGATGAACTGGCCGCCCTCCATGGCGTGACCGTGCCCCGCGAAAGCAGTGGTGGCTCCTCCCCCGAGCAACAGGCGGCGGCCAAGGCAGTACGCCAGGATCTTTATGGCCAGTTGAACGACATCAGTCGTTTCTACCAGACTCAGCTCAAACAGTCCCAGACCGCCATCGACTATCTGAAAGGCCGTGGCCTGAGCGGCGAGGTAGTCAAGCAGTTCGCCATCGGTTATGTGCCGGATCAGTGGGACAGCGTCAAGCGCCAGTTCGCCCGCAATAGGGAGGCGGAACGGCAATTGATCGAAGGCGGCATGCTGCTGCAAAACGACAATGGCCGGGTTTACGATCGCTTCCGCGACCGCATCATGTTTCCCATCCGCGACCGACGTGGCCGGGTGATCGGCTTCGGCGGCCGGGTACTGGGCCAGGGGACACCCAAATACCTGAACTCGCCGGAAACCCCGGTGTTCCACAAGGGACGGGAGCTGTACGGCCTGTATGAAGTCCGCCAGGCCCACCGCAATCCGGAGCGGATCCTGGTGGTGGAAGGCTACATGGACGTGGTGGCCCTGGCCCAGTTCGGCATCGACTATGCGGTGGCCAGCCTGGGGACCTCCACCACCCCCGAACACCTGCAGTTGCTGTTCCGCACCACTCGCGAGATCGTCTGCTGCTACGACGGGGACAGGGCCGGACGCGAAGCCGCCTGGCGGGCGCTGGAAAACGCCCTGCCGCTGATGCAGGATGGCCGCAGCCTGAAATTCGTGTTCCTGCCCGATGGCGAGGATCCGGATACCCTGGTGCGCAAGCTGGGCGCCGTGGCCTTCGAACAGATGCTGGATCAGGCCCAGGATTTCGGTGATTTCCTGTTCGAGCGTCTCGCTCAGAACACCATGGCGGGGGATGCGGGCCAGCGCGAGCTGGCGCACAAGGCGGCGGAGGCCATCAGCCGGGTGCCGGAAGGCTTTACCCGCGAGGGGTTGATCACCCGCCTTTCGCGCCAGTTGAACTGGGGTGAGAATGAGCGACGGGTCAAGGAGCTGTTCGATCGCCTGCAACAGGCCACCGCCGAGCCCGCCATCACGCCGAAGCGGGAATCGAAAAAGATAAAGCTGACCCCCCTTCGCCGAGCCATAGCGCTTGTGCTACAATATCCGGCTGCCGCGGCCAGACTGCCGGCCATGCCCGAGTTGGAAGAATTGCCGCTGCCGGGTATGGAGCTGTTGCTGGCGCTGCTGGCCCTGGTGCAACGCCAACCCGATATGACCACAGCCCAACTGCTGGAACACTGGCGCGGCCACGGCTCCGAGCCGGCGCTGGCGCGCCTGGCCATGGCGGAGGAGCTGTTTGCCGGTGAACATATCGAGCAGGAACTGCAGGATATTTTTGTAGTGCTGATCAACGAATTCCTGGCCAGGCGCATCGAAACGCTGCAACGGAAGATCGGAAGCCCCCAGGGGCTGACCCCGGCGGAAAAGCAGGAATTGCTGCTGCTATTGAGCGAAAGCAAGGGCAGCAACGGCTGAACATTGAAAAGCGGGCACACCGCCCCAAGATTGTAAAACAGGCCCGGTTCACGGGAAATGATGAAACCATTGAGCGCGGCAGCACTCTCACCGTAAAGAAGGCGAGGCGTGTTGGCAAGCACAGACCGGCATAGCGACGCTGGTCAAATTTTGTTATAATCGGCTACTTGCGCGCCATAAAAGAGTGCCTACATGCCTACACCCTCTTGCAACATCTAACCGGACGAGTTCTATGGAGCAAACCCCGCAGTCACAGCTTAAGCTTCTCGTTGCCAAAGGTAAAGAACAGGGTTACCTGACTTATGCCGAGGTGAACGATCATCTTCCCCAGGATATTGTCGACTCCGATCAGATCGAAGACATCATCCAGATGATCAACGACATGGGCATCCAGGTGGTGGAAAGTGCCCCCGATGCCGATGATTTGATGATGTCGGAAACCACCGCCGACGAAGACGCCGCCGAGGCCGCCGCTCAGGCACTGGCTTCTGTCGAGTCTGAAATTGGCCGCACCACGGATCCGGTGCGCATGTACATGCGCGAAATGGGCACGGTAGAGCTGCTGACCCGCGAAGGCGAAATCGATATCGCCAAGCGTATCGAAGACGGTATTAACCAGGTTCAGAGTTCGGTCGCCGAATACCCCGAGGCCATCACCTCCCTGCTCGACCAGTTCGATCGCTTCGAAGCCGGCGACATCAAACTGAGTGACATCATCTCCGGCTTTGTCGACCTGGATGAAGCCGACGGTCTCGCCCCCACCGCCACCCATATCGGCTCCGAACTGAGCGAAGAAGAACTGGATGACGAAGACGACGACGACGAAGACGAAGATGAAGACGAAGATGATTCCGACGGCGACACCGGCCCCGATCCTGAAGTAGCCCGCGAGAAGTTCGGTGAGCTGCGCACCCAGTACGAAAAAACCCGGACCACCATCCAGGCCCATGGCCGCACCTCGGACGCCGCCGCCGAGCAAATTACCACCCTGGCCGATGTATTCCGCCAGTTCCGCCTGGTGCCCAAGCAGTTCGACCGCCTGGTCAACAGCATGCGTGACATGATGGAACGGGTGCGGGTGCAGGAACGCATCATCATGAAGCTGTGCGTCGAGCAGAGCAAAATGCCGAAGAAGACCTTCGTGCAAGCTTTTGCCCACCACGAAAGCGAACAGGAATGGTTTAACAAACAGCTGGCCGCCGGCAAGGCCTGGTCGGTAAAAATGGAAGACGTTGCCGAAGATGTGCTCCGCTCCATCGGCAAGCTCAAGCTGGTAGAAGAAGAAACCGGCCTGACCATTTCGCAAATCAAGGACATCAACCGTCGCATGAGCATCGGTGAGGCCAAGGCCCGCCGTGCCAAGAAAGAGATGGTTGAAGCCAACCTGCGTCTGGTGATCTCCATCGCCAAGAAGTACACCAACCGCGGCCTGCAATTCCTGGATCTGATCCAGGAAGGCAACATCGGCCTGATGAAGGCGGTCGACAAGTTCGAATACCGCCGCGGCTACAAGTTTTCGACCTACGCCACCTGGTGGATCCGCCAGGCTATTACCCGCTCCATCGCGGATCAGGCCCGCACCATCCGCATCCCGGTGCACATGATCGAGACCATCAACAAGCTCAACCGGATTTCCCGCCAGATGCTGCAGGAAATGGGCCGCGAACCCACCCCGGAAGAGCTGGCCCATCGTATGGCCATGCCGGAAGACAAAATTCGCAAGGTGCTGAAGATCGCCAAGGAGCCCATCTCGATGGAGACCCCCATCGGCGATGACGAAGATTCGCATCTGGGCGACTTTATCGAGGACACCACCCTGTCCCTGCCGGCCGACTCCGCCACCAGCGAAAGCCTGCGCGCCGCCACCCGCGACGTGCTGTCCGGACTGACCGCACGGGAGGCCAAGGTACTGCGCATGCGTTTCGGTATCGACATGAACACCGACCACACCCTGGAAGAGGTGGGCAAGCAGTTCGACGTGACCCGCGAGCGTATCCGCCAGATCGAAGCCAAGGCCTTGCGCAAACTGCGCCATCCCAGCCGCTCCGAAGTGCTCCGCAGCTTCCTCGACGAGTAAGCCACCGGCAGTAAAAAGGGCGCTTCGGCGCCCTTTTCCATACCCGACTGCCGTCGCGTCAACCGCTTAAAAATCAAGCTGATATACACCCGCCGCGACTGGACAGCCAAGGCCGCTTTCCCTATAATCAGCACCACTTTTGGCCCCTTAGCTCAGTTGGTTAGAGCGCTCGACTCATAATCGATCGGTCGCTGGTTCAAGTCCAGCAGGGGCCACCAAACACCAAGGGTTAGCAGCTTAACAGCCGCTAACCCTTTTTTATTTGGGATACTGCTGGCAGGAGAAGCCGGAACAATGCCACCTGGCGTCAATCCGAGCTGCTCCACCGATTCAGGTTTCCACTCATGCCGCCGCCCTGCCGTTCAGCCCCGCAGCTGCAGCAGGCCGTGGGCCAGGCGCGTGGCCGGTACTTCCAGCCCCAGTTGTTCTGCCCGGCGCAGCACGGCGCCGCTGATGGCGTCCAGTTCAAGCTCCCGTCCCTTCTCCTTGTCCACCAGCATGGAAGTCTTGATGGCGTCGAAGTTGCGGATAAGCGCATACATCTCGTCCACGTCGGTCTTGCCCAGGGTCACGCCGTCGGCCGCAGCCACGGCGGCGGTTTCCTCCATCATCTGGTAGACGCTGCGGCCCAGTTGCGGATGGTGGCTGAGGCTGCGGGTATCCAGCCCGGACAGAGCGGACAGCGGGTTGACGCCGTTGTTGATGATAAGCTTGCGCCACAGTTCGCGGCGGATGTCCACCGCCACCCGGGCCGGGATGCCCGCCTGTTCGAAACACAGACGCAGTTGCTCCAGCCAGTCGGCCTGGGCCGGCCGTCGTTGCGGCCAGGAACCCATGATCACCTGGGCCGGACCGTCCGCCTGCACCAGGCCCGGCGCCACTATATGGCCGCCGATACGCACCGCCAGTCCCCCCAGGGTCCGCTTTTCTCCCACCACGGCGCTGATGAGGGGTTCGTTGTCCACCCCGTTCTGCAACGACAGTACCGGCACCTCGCTCCCGGCCAGCCAGTCCGCCAACGCCTCCATCAGGGGCCCGGTGGCCTGGGACTTCATCGCCAGCACGACCAGATCGAAATCGCCGCTGACGCAGCTCTCACGCAGGCCGGCGAGCTCCAGGGCCCGTACCGGTTGCATGAAGCGGAATTCCTGGTGCTCCACCCGAAGCCCCTGCCGTTGCATGGCGGCCAGGTGTTCCCCCCTGGCCGCCAGCACCACCTGATGGCCCGCCTGTTGCAGCCGGGCGCCGTAATAGCCGCCGATGCCGCCGGCACCGATGATCAGAAACCTCATGTCTTTCCTCCTCAGCCCAGGGTCACGTCATAGCCGGTGCACAACTTACTTGTCTTAGCCTCTTTCACACTATCTTCCCTTATCCATTAAAATGACTGAATATCAGTTATTTGAATAACAAAACCGCCCTTGCCAGGCGGAAGCTTCTGCTCTCGTCTCAACCTGGCTCGTCCCGATAACGCTGGAACTGTGGGCTCTCCTCGATGGTTTTGGCCAGACGGGCCGTGGCCTCGTTTGCCCGTTCGGCCACGAACAGGGTGGTGTCCGTCCTGGGCAAAGGGGGTAATCCCTCTTCCACCACAATCATGCCCGGCTCAAGGGTCTGGCGCGGGATTACCCCGACGCCGATACCTGCCCGCACCGCCGCCAGTACACCCGCCCGGCTCTGGCTGGTAAACGCGATACGGTAGGATCTCTCGGTGTTTTCCAACGCCTGGCAGGCCGACTCCCGGTGATAGCAGCCTTCGACAAACACCGCCAGCGGCAAGGGTTCCCGCCGGTGGGTCGCATGGGCCTCCGAGCACACCCAGACCAGTTCGTCGCGGCACAGCCGCAGGCCACCATCGGACAGCGCCGGTATCTCCACCAGGGCGATGTCCAGCTTGCCCTCCTGGACCAGGGAAGCCAGATAATGAGGCCGATGATCGCAGAGCACTTCCAGCCGGGCCTCCGGATAATTGAGCACAAAGGCTTCCAGCAGGGGAGTCAGGCTGCGGGTGGCGTATTGATCATGGGTACCGAAGCGGACCTTGCCCACCACCTCCGCATTCTGGAAAGCCCCCAGGATCCGGTCGTGCAGATTCAGCAGCTGATGGGCGTGCGTCCTGAGCTGCTCTCCCGCCGGGGTCAGCCTGACCCCGTACTGCCCCCGCTCCAGCAACTCGACCGCCACCAGCCCCTCCAGCCGGCGCAACTGCATGCTGACGGTGGATGGCGCCCGGTGCAGCCGCCCCGCCGCCGCGGTCAGGTTGAGGGTTTCCGCCACCACCGCAAAGGTGCGCAGCAGGGTAATGGGTAAATCGCGCATCGGCAGACTTCATCCTTATTGAAGACAGACCTCAATATTTATCGATTTACCGAACGCTGGCAAGGAGACAAGATGGCTCGCGGCCAATAAGCGCCGTTACCGGATCAGGGAGATCACCGCATGCGCATGGCCACCATTTTTGGAATGAACCAGGTTGTCAGCCACGGTTTCGGCATGTTCCTGTTTGCCGCCCTCGTGCCCATGATGCGGGATAGCATTGCGCTGACCCACTGGCATCTTGCTACCACCGGGGCCTTGACCCAGTTGGCCTACCTCGGTGGTGCCCTGTTACTGGGTCTGGTTGGCCATCGCCTGGGTACCGCCCGTCTGGCGCAGGTCACCGGCGGCATCACCACCCTGTTGCTGTTTACCATGTCGCAGCTACGGGAGCCGCAGCTGATCATCCTGACCCTTACCTGCCTGGCGGCCAGTGCGGCCATCAGCTGGGGCAGCATAGTGGAGATCGTCAGCCGCCATGCCAGGGCCGGACAACGTTCGGGCTGCCTGTCGACCATCTCCAGTGGCACCGCCTGGGGATACGGCCTCAACGGCCTGCTGATCCTGCTGGTGGTCCCGGCCCTGGGCTGGCAACGGGGCTGGCAACTGGCCGGGTTGATGGGCCTGCTGGTAATGGGGCTCACCTGGCATATGCTGTGGCGTTTAAACCGCCTGCCGGCAACGCAAAGCAACGGCCCGGTTCCTGCCATCCCGGCGGCCCGGCTGCTGGCAACCATCGGTGGAGAACGCACCGCCTTCTGTGCCTGCCTGATCTGCTTTCTGGTCGGTTTTACCACCATGCCGTTTTCCAACTGGCTCAACACCTATCTGGATCAACTGGGCCTGCCCGCCACCCTCGGTGGCTATACCTGGACCACGGTCGGGGTGACCGGCATGGTCGCCGGCCTGCTCACCGGCACGCTGGCCGACCGCAAGGGACCGGAGCTGGCACTGCTGGTGATCTTCGGCGGTTTTGCCCTGGGCTTGCTGGCATTCGTCCAGGATCCCGCCCGCTTCGCGCTGGTGGCCGGTTTCGGTTACGGCCTGATGTATTTTCCCATGTGGGGGATACTGGCCGGCTGGATTGGCCAGCGCTATTCATCGACCGCCACCATGCAGATCAGCGGCATCTGCATGGTCACTTTCGGCCTGGGCGGCACCCTGGGCAACCTGCTGGCCGGCTATCTGCGCGAGGCCACCGGCTCGCTGGACAGCGTCTACCTGGTACTCGCCTCGGCGTCGGTAACACTGGCTGCACTGGGGCTCTGGCTATATCGGGCCAGCCTTCGCCCCGATCCGGCCTGCCCGCTGGCCTGACAGCTCCGCCGGCCGCGGCCGGCGTCCCTCAGCCCAGGCTCACTTCATAGCCGGTGAACTTGCGCAGGTTGATCACCCCGCTGTCGAAGATCAGGTACTGGCCCTTGATGCCGAGCAGGGTCCCGGACACCACCGGGTTCTTGTCGAAGTTGTGGCTGGCGATTTTCTTTGGATACTCCAGCACCGGGTAGCTCAGCCCGACCACCGGCTCGTCCAGCACGGTGATGGCCTCTTCGCCATAGTTCAGCACCAATTCGGCCAGTTTGCCCTGGATTTCCGGCAACAGCCGGGCGGCCTCGGCCTTGAGATCGAGCGGTGCCTCGTCGCCCTTGAGCATGGCGCGCCAGTTGGTCTTGTCGGCCACCAGCTCGGCCAGCGCCACCTCCACCAGGCCAGAAAGCTGGCGGGTAGCCACCCGGAGGATGGGCAGCGCCTGGGTGGCCCCCTGATCGATCCAGCGGGTGGGCACCTGGCTGTGGCGAGTGATGCCCACCTTGAGGCCGGAGGTGTTCGCCAGGTAGACGATATGGGGCACCATGCAGTGGCTGTCGCCCCACTCGGGTTCGCGGCAGGTGCCTTCGAAATAATGGCAGGTCTCCGGCTTCATCACGCACATGTCGCAGCGGGCCAGCTTCTTCATGCAGGGAAAGCAGTGCCCCTGGGCAAAGCTCTTGCTGGTTTTGCGGCCGCAGGCGTCGCAGTAGATATTGCCGGTATGGCTGAGGGTCAGGGCCTGACCCAGCCAGGGGTTCAGTTCCACCCTGTGCTCTCCCAGGGCCAGTTGGTAGGCCACGGGCTCGGCCAGGCCGGCCGGCATCTTGACCAGGGTTCCGGTGATATTGCTCATGCTTCTTTATTATCGGTTGTGGGTTACCCGGCTACTTTAACAGCCGCCGCCGGCGAGCGCATCACGACACGACCAGGCTGGTCTTCTCTCATCCACCGCAAGGAAGATTCATATAGAGCCTACCGTTTAGTGATCAATATCACAAACCACTAATGTTAACGTTAACTTTAGTGATTAACATCACAACATCGGGAAGATAGGCCTTCAACACCCAAAAGTTAACGTTAACAATTTATGCATCTATCAAGGGATAAGGATGCTCAATCATGAATGCCGCCACCAAAAAATACTATGTGTTGCTCAGTGGTCTGCTGTTCTTCTTTTTCTTTACCTGGTCTTCGTCGTTCTCGCTGATCTCCATCTGGCTCAACCAGCAGGTGGGGCTGAAAGGCACCGAGACCGGCATTATTTTCTCGGCCATTTCGCTGGTCGCCCTCTGTGCCCAGCCGCTTTACGGCTTTGTGCAGGACAAGCTCGGCCTGCGCAAGAACCTGCTCTGGGTTATCGGCCTGCTGCTGTTGCTGACCGGGCCTTTCTTTATTTTTGTCTACGCCCGCTTGCTGGCCTACCATCTGCTGTTCGGTGCCCTGGTTGGCGGCCTCTTTATCGGTGCTACCTTTTTCGCCGGTATCGGCGCGCTGGAGTCCTATATTGAAAAGGTCAGCCGCATCGCCGGTTTCGAGTTTGGCCGGGCCCGGATGTGGGGCTCCCTGGGCTGGGCGGCGGCCACCTTCTGCGCCGGCTTCAACTTCAATATCAATCCCGACATCAACTTCTGGGTCGCCTCCGGCTCGGCGGTGATCTTCCTGCTGTTGCTTTCCCGGGTACAGGTCATCAAGGCCGACGCCATGGGACAGCTGGAATACGGCAAAACCGACCGGCTCGCCCTGGCCGACGCCCTCTCCCTGCTGCGGTTACCCCGTTTCTGGTCATTGGTGGTATTCGTGCTGGGGGTCAGCGTCTACGGGGTGTTCGATCAACAGTTCGCCGTCTACTTCGCCGCCCAGTTTCCGACCCAGCAGCAGGGTAACGAGATGTACGGCTTCCTCAATTCCCTGCAGGTTTTCCTGGAAGCGGGCGGCATGTTCCTGGCTCCCTTCCTGGTCAACCGCATCGGCGCCAAGAATGCCCTGCTGCTGAGCGGCGC
This sequence comes from Zobellella sp. DQSA1, assembly GCF_041950555.1. GTDB lineage: Bacteria > Pseudomonadota > Gammaproteobacteria > Enterobacterales > Aeromonadaceae > Oceanimonas. The sequence goes on along the minus strand of NZ_CP169531.1, from coordinate 397,466 downwards.
CGTCATGGCCATCCGCATCCTCGGCTCGGGCCTGGTCGAAGGCGCCTGGCTGATTTCGGCGATGAAGCTGCTGCACGCAGTGGAACTGCCCATACTGCTGGTGGCCATGTTCAAGTACATTGCCGCCAACTTCGACCCGCGCCTGTCCGCCACCCTCTATCTGGTCGGTTTCCAGTTCGTCACCCAGATAAGCTCCAGCCTGCTGTCGCCCCTGGCCGGTTATGGCTATGACCGGCTCGGCTTTGCCGACACCTATCTGTTGATGGGGCTGGCGGTTTCCGGCTTCGTCCTGCTGTCCTGCCTGCTGCTGCGCGACGAGCGCGACACCACCCCTTCCCTACTGCAACCTGCCATGAAGTGAGTCGACCGATGAAAACCTTACTGATGCAAGCCCATCATGCCCTCGAATGCCTGCAGTCCCGGGTAACCCAGGATTACTATCCCCAGTTGCACCTGGCTCCGCCCGCCGGCTGGATGAACGACCCCAACGGCCTGATCTATTTCGACGGGGCCTACCATGTGTTCTATCAGCATCACCCCTATGACGAAAACTGGGGCCCCATGCACTGGGGCCATGCCCGCAGCACCGACCTGGTGCATTGGGAACACCTGCCCATCGCCCTGGCCCCGGGTGCCGACTACGACAGGGACGGCTGCTTCTCCGGCAGTGCCGTGGAGCATAACGGCGAGCTGTGCCTGCTCTACACCGGACATGTCTGGCTGGGCGACCCCGGGGATGACAGCCGGATCCGGGAGGTCCAGTGCCTGGCCACCAGCACCGACGGCGTGCATTTTACCAAGCAGGGGCCGGTGTTGGCCGCGCCCGAAGGCATCCAGCATTTCCGTGACCCCAAGGTGTGGAAGGAAGGAGACGACTGGATGATGGTGGTGGGCGCCCGCAGCGCCGACGACCTGGGCCAGGTGTTGCTGTACCGCTCGCCGGAGCTGCGCCACTGGACCCCGGAACCGGTGTTGGCCCTGGCCGAACCCGGCCAGGGCTACATGTGGGAATGCCCCGACTTCTTTCCCCTGGAGGATCGGCATCTGCTGCTGTTCTCCCCCCAGGGCCTGGCGGCCGACGGCTATCGTTTTCGCAATCGCTTTCAGAGCGGTTACCTCCTCGGCCGCTGGCAACCGGGCCAGGCCTTCGATATCGAGCAACCCTTCGTCGAACTGGATGCGGGCCATGACTTTTATGCGCCGCAAACCTTCACCGCCGCCGATGGCCGGCGGCTGCTGATCGGCTGGATGGACATGTGGGACTCCCCCATGCCCAGCAAGGAACATTACTGGGCCGGCGCCATGACCCTGCCCCGGGAGCTGTCGCTGGACGACCAGGGCAAGGTCAGGATGCAGCCGGCACGGGAGTTGGCCGCACTGCGCCGGCAGCACGAACACTGGACGCACCAGGTTCTGACCAATGAACGCAGGCCACTGGGGCTGGATGCCCACGTCCTGGAATTGCAGGTCACCCTGGACCTGTCGGCCAGCGCCGAACGCTTCGGCCTGGAGCTGGCCGCCACCACCGACGGCAGCAGGGCCGCCCTGTTGTATGTGGATGCCCAGGCCGGACGGCTGGTGCTGGATCGCAGCCGGGCCGGGCGCGGGGTGAGCGGCTGCCGCAGCGTGCCGCTGCCGGCGGGCCCGCTGCTGGACTTGCAGATCTTCATCGATCACTCCTCGCTCGAGGTGTTCGTCAACCGGGGGGAAGCCTGCCTCACCAGTCGCATCTATCCCCTGCCCGGTGAGCGCACCGTCAACCTGTTTGCGGAAAACGGCAGCGCCGAAACGGTGGCCATTCATGCCTGGCGGCTCGGCAGCATCTGGCGGTGAGCCAGGGTGGCGGGGCCTGAGCCCCGTCAGAGCGACGCTCTGGCCAGCAGGGGGCAGGCGATCTTCACCCGATGATGGTGTGTCCGCCGCTCGATAAGGTGCAAGGCCGCTTGCCGGCCTATCTCGTCATGGGGTAGCTGCACCGTGCTCAACGCCGGCAGGAACAGCTCGCCGATGCCCACCATGTTGTCGTAGCCCAGCACCGCCACGTCCTGGGGGATACGCAGACCCAGCGCCAGCAGCACCTGGTAGGCCACGAAGGCAACGCGATCGTTGCCACACACCAGCACATCGAACCCGGGCCTGCCGTTTTGGATATGCCGTTCGATAATGGTGCGCACATCCAGGTAATGCTCGTCTCCCAGCTCCAGGTGGTATTGCCACAATTGCTCCGGCATCAGCCCCGCCTGCCGCCAGGCCTGCTCCAGACCGGCCCGTCGCAACGGCGCGGCCGGCACCGCCTCCGGCAGATGGATGCAGAGCGGACGGCGGTAACCCCGTGCAAGCAGGTGCTGCATGGCATCATGCTGACCCTGCTCGTCATCGGGAACATAACTCGCGACCGCCGACTCCCGGGTAAAGCAGTTGGCCAGCACCAGGGGCTGGTCGCGCAACTTTGGCGGTATCCTCACCTCGCGCAGCCCCATGGTGGTAAAGATCACCCCGGCCGGCCGATGCGCCAGCAACAGATCGACCGTTTGCTCGGCACTGTCGTCATCAAACAGGTTGACCACCAGGCTGTTCCAGCCGTGCTCCCGGGCGGTTTTCTCGATGGACAGGATGAGATCGACCGAAAACGGGGTGGTGGCGGTATCCAGCGCCAGCACTCCCAGGGTGGCAGGACCCGCCTTGTCGCCCCGGATCCTGCGCGCCGACAGATCCGGCACATAATTCAGGGCATCGATGGCCTGCTTGACCTTGCCGTAGGTTTCGGGACTCAGTTTACCCGGGCTATTGATCGCCCGGGATACCGTCATCAGGGACACGCCCGCCAATTTGGCGACATCTTTTAAAGAAGCCATACTCCATACAGAATTCAGCCATCGGGAGCCGCATGTTCCCACAAGTCGCTGCCCGGCTCCAGCGATGGCCCGATGATCGGCAATCCTTACGGTGGGAGTTACCATGACAGCACAATGCCACTATCCCCGTCTGACCCATATCGCCCTGCATGTGCGGGATATCGAGGCCTGCATCCGCTTTTATTGCGGCTTCTGCGGCATGGTGGAAACTCACCGGCGCGAGAGCGACCACCAGACCATTGTCTGGCTGGCCGAGCCGGAACGGGAGCAGGACTTCATCTTCGTGCTGATGAACGGCGGCGAAGACCTGCAACTGTCTCCCCACGACTATCGCCACTTCGGCTTCGCCCTGCCCAGCCGGGAGGCGGTAGACGCCCTCGCCGCCCGGGCCAGGGCCGCGGGCTGCCTGATCTGGCCACCCCGGGACGAGCCCTACCCGGTGGGCTACTACTGCGGGGTCAGGGATCCCAACGGCAACTACGTGGAGTTCAGCCACGGCCAGCCCCTGGGGCCGACCAGTTAGTTTCAAACACAACCTTCATCACGGAATGACGATGTTCTCCAAACCGGTGTGATATATCCATTTGACGACCACCCCATTCTGATCTTTGATTAGCCATTACGATTAACTTCTTGTTAACCAACAGCGAGAGCCGATCATGCTGGAGCGCGCCGCCAAACCACTGGTGAAGCTGGTTGAACGCTATCTTCCCGACCCTTACATCTTCGTACTGATCCTGAGTCTGGTGGTCTTTGGCTGTGCCATCCTGCTGGAAGGGAGTACTCCGCTCGAAATGATAGGATACTGGGGGGACGGTTTCTGGGGCCTGTTGACCTTCTCGATGCAGATGCTGCTGGTACTGGTCACCGGCTTTATGCTGGCCAGCACACCGCTGGTCAAACGCCTGCTGGCCGGCATCGCCCGCCTGGCCACCACCCCAGGCCAGGCCATACTGCTGGTCACCCTGGTGTCGCTGATGGCCAGTTGGATCAACTGGGGCTTTGGTCTGGTCGTAGGGGCGCTTTTTGCCAGAGCGCTGGCCCGGATCATCAAGGTGGACTACCGGCTGCTGATTGCCAGCGCCTACTCGGGCTTTATCGTCTGGCACGGTGGACTGGCCGGTTCGGTACCTCTGACCATCGCCACCCCCGGCCATTTTACCGAGGCCCAGATCGGTGTGATCGGCACCGGTGACACTATTTTTTCCTGGTTCAACCTGATTATCGTGGCACTGATGTTTATCACTGTCCCTCTGATCAACAGAGCCATGATGCCGAAAGAGCAGGACAGCGTGTATGTGGATCCGGCCCTGCTGCAGGATCCAGAACCCCATAAGGGTGAGAGCCTGCGCCCGGCCGACCACCTGGAAAACAGTCGTATACTGGCTTGGCTGGTCGGTATCGGCGGCCTGGCCTACCTGTTCCAGTATTTTATGTCGAGCAAGGGGCTCAATCTCAATATCGTCAACTTTCTGTTCCTGTTTCTCGCCATTCTCCTGCACGGCACCCCACGCCGCCTGCTCGACTGCCTGAATGAGGCGATCAAGGGCGGAGCCGGTATCGTTATCCAGTTTCCCTTCTATGCGGGCATTATGGCGGTCATGGTGCAGTCGGGGTTGGCCCAGAGCATTTCCGAAGGCTTCGTCGCCATCGCCACCGCCGGCACCCTGCCGTTCTGGAGTTTCCTCAGTGCGGGGGTGGTAAATATTTTCGTGCCTTCCGGTGGCGGTCAGTGGGCGGTGCAGGCACCGGTGATGCTGCCTGCGGCACAGGCCCTGGGCGCCGATATCCCGCGCGTCGCCATGGCGGTAGCCTGGGGGGATGCCTGGACCAACCTGCTGCAACCTTTCTGGGCGCTGCCAGCTCTCGCCATCGCCGGGCTCAAGGCCAAGGACATCATGGGCTACTGCCTGATCCAGTTGCTCATCACCGGGGTGATCATCGGACTGGGTTTACTGTTACTCTAATTACGGCTCGGAATAACCTCTGCCTCCTGCGGCGCCCTACCGTCGGTAACAAAGTCCACCACCCCCTCGGCAGTGATCTGCTGTACCAGCACCGGTTCACCCTGCTCATTGAAACGCACATGGCCGATGCCGGCCTTGTTCAGCAGCCGCTCGCCGCGGGCGGCGCCAACCGGAGGATGGGGGCTGATCTCCAGCCGCCGCCGGCGGGTGAACCAGTTGAGCGGTGAACGGGGCGCATACAGCCAGCGGTTGAGCCGATCCAGCACGTCCAGCAACCGGGGCGGAAATTCGTTCTTGATGCCGCTGCTGGTGATCTGCCAGATATGGGGATCGCCGCGTCGATGGCGCAGCCGGATATCGTACATGAAGGAGTAGTGCACGTCGCCGGACAGGATCACGTAGTTGGCCGGGGTGCGGACATGGCGGAAAATATTGAGGATGACGTTGGCGGTGCCCTGGTGCGCCATCCAGTTCTCCGCATCCACCAGCAGCGGCTTGTCGAACCAGGTGAAGATCTTCTGGATCACCTCGATCAGCTTGACCCCGAACACCGGTGTGGGCGAGACGATCACCACGGCGTCCTGGTGCATCAGCTCTCCCTGCAGCTCGGTCAGCGCCTCCCAGTCCATCAGCCCCGACGGGCTGCCGAAGTGGGACTCGGCCCGCCAGCGGCGGGTACGGGTGTCCAGCACCTGCAGCCTGGGGCGGATATCCAGGCTATAGTGCCAGCGTTCGAAGCTCAGCAGATGATCGATAAGGGCATCCTGTCGCTCGGCGTCCGGCCGCTCGCACCAGGCCTTGAGCAAGGCCAGGGGCTCGCCTTGGAAGGCATCCGGATCGTTGCCCCAACCCTGGCAGATGAAGTACCCCACCAAAGCGTTGCCGATGATACGCCGGGAAAAGGGATGGCCATAGGCGCTCTCTTCCCAGGCGGCGGTCAGGTTCCAGTCGTCGGTGACATCGTGATCGTCGAAGATCATCAGGGTCGGCAGATGCGCCAGCAACCGGCGCACGGCAGGCAGGCCCTCGACAAAAGCCACCAGTTGCTCCCGTTCCCCTTGATAGCGCTCCGCCAGTTCCCCTTCCAGCCCGGGCCGGGTCTCAGGCAATAAGCGCCAGGGTTCGGGCGACCAGACCAGTAGGTACATGGCCAGCACCTCGGCCAGGGTGATCAGGTGGTTGTCGGCGCTGCTGGTGGTAAAGATGGGCTTGCGCGCGCCCTCGAAAAAACGCTTGCGCAGCGGCAGATTGACCCTGCTGTCGGGCAGCAGCTCATGGCGCCGGTAGTAGTTTTGCCGGCTGGCGAACAGTTCGCCGCTGTCAGCTACCAAGGCGCCCGCCAGGGTTTCCGGGTAAAGCCCCAGCTCTTCTATCAACTGGTGGATGGCGGTGAGCATGGGGCCAGCCACGTCATCCGCATACACCTGATCCCCGCTCAGCATCAGCACCGCCGGCCGCTCCAACGGGTGTTCCCGGCATTGGCGCAACCAGGCGTCGGCGGCTACCAGGCCGTCTGGCGCCGCATGGTGCGGCTTGCGGCAGGAACCGTGCAAGATACCGTCCAGCCGGCTGCGCACCACCAGGCTGGGCAGGGCACCGGCTTCGTAGCCGAAATCCGGCACCCAGTCGGCCATGCCGCACCAGTCGCTTTCGCCCTCTCGCCGCCACTGCAGATCGTAGGGTATCAGGGTGTCCGTCGGCAGCGGCTGCTCCAGAGACAGGTCCAGCAACTGGATAAAGCAGCGCGTGCCCACCCGCAACTGTTGCTGCCGCTCGCCATCCAGGAATAAGGCCGCGCGCCCGTCCAGCAACAGCCGGAATTGCACCGGCTCACGGCTGGCCAGCCAGAATACCAACCGCTCGGTGCTCACCCGGCGCAATACCGGACCGGCGAGGATGATGGAAGCCATGTCATGCTCTGTTGATAACGCCATGGCCGCATCATAGCGGCATCGGCGAGCCGTTGAAAAGTCGGTATCGGCCGACAGGCATCGGCGCCTGCCGTTACCGGGAAAGCCTGTGGCCACGTTTTATTGAACATTTATGTATCAACACAAATGACACATTAAAAACAAAATGATAAAAATATGTAAACAGATAATAATGCAGCGAGATCAAGGATGAACCGACTTTCCATCAGGCAAAAAATACTGTTGCTGGCCCTGCTGCCTCTGGCCCTGCTGGCCGCCGTTAGCACCTGGGTCAATGTGGATCAGTCCCTGCGCCTCAAGGCGCTGAGTGGCGACAGCCTGCACCGCTCCCTGTTCGAGGCACGTAAGGATCAGTTGGCCAACTATATGGAGCTGGCCATCAGCGGCATGGCCCCCCTGCTGCAACGAGGCGATGTCGACATCGCCAAGGATCAGCTGCGCCGGCTACGCTTCGACCGGGGCACCGGTTACTTCTTCGTGTACGACCATGACGGCGTTCAAGTGGTCAGCGCCGACAACCCGGCCCGGGAAGGCAACAACTACCTCGATGCCACCAGCCCGGACGGGCGTCGCCTGGTGCAGGAATACGTGGCCCTGGGCCGCCAGGGCGGCGGCTATGTGGAATACAGCTGGCCCAAGCCCGATAGCCAGCAGGGCGCGCCCAAGCTGGCCTATATCGCCCCGGTGCCGGGCACCGACTGGCTACTGGGCACCGGCTTCTACATCGACGACCTGCAGGCCACGGTGGCCGGGCTGGAGCAGGAGCTGTCCCGCTCGGTGCGCCAGGGCCTGATCAATTCCGCCTTGTCCGCCACCCTGCTGCTGGCCCTCATCGCCGCCGTCGGCCTGGTGATGGCGCGAGGCATCCATGCCCCCATCCGCCAAGCGGTGTCCACCATGCAGGATATCGCCCAGGGAGAAGGTGATCTGACCCGCCGGCTCAATACCGATCATGGCCACGAGCTGGGTACCCTGGCCCGTTCCTTCAACCAGTTTGCCGGCCAGATCAGCGAACTGGTGCAGAGCACCCGCCAGTCGGCGGACACCCTGCAGCAGGCCAGCACCGAACTGCAGCGCTTTATGGACGAGACCGAAACCGGTATCGGCCACCAGCACCACGAGAGCGACCAGCTCGCCACTGCCATGAACCAGATGTCGGCCACCGCCCAGGAAGTGGCGGCCAGCGCCGCCCGCGCAGCCGACGCGGCCCAACAGGCGGAAGCCCAGGTCACTGATGCCCAGCGGCTGCTGCAGGGGGCCATCACGGTGATCGACGGCCTGGAGCACCAGGTGGCCGGTGGAGTGGACATCATCCAGCGGTTAGGGCAGGAATCGGAGCAGATAGGTTCGGTGCTGGACGTGATCCGCGGTATCGCCGAACAGACCAACCTGCTGGCGCTCAACGCCGCCATCGAAGCGGCCCGGGCGGGGGAGCAGGGCCGTGGCTTCGCGGTGGTGGCGGACGAGGTGCGCACCCTGGCCGGCCGCACCCAGAGCAGCACCGAAGAGATTCACAACATGATCACCCGGCTGCAGCAGGGCGCCAAGGAGGCGGTGCAGGCCATAGAGAGCATCCGCGAGCGCAGCAGCCATACGGTGACCGAGGCCCGACGCATCGACACCGCCCTGCTCGACATCGGCACGGCGGTGAACACCATCAACACCATGAACGCCCAGATCGCCAGCGCCGCCGAGGAGCAGACCCAGGTGTCGGAAAGCATCAACAGCAACGTGCACCAGATAGTGGCCATCGCCGAGCAGACCAACACCGGCTCCCAGGCGGCCGGCCGGATCAGCCGTCAGGTGGGTGAACTGGCCACCCGTCTGCAATCGCTGGTGGGACGCTACCGTACTTCCTGACGGCGCCGCAGGTAACCGGCCAGTTGCACGCCGATGAAGGTCAGCACGAAGCCCAGAATGGCCAGGCTGGTCAGCTGGGCGCTTACCCGGGGCCAGTCGTGGCGGGCCAGCAGCCCCAGTTGCAGCAACGCCAGGGGCAGGTACAGCAACCGGTGGTAATGGCACTGTATCTTCAGCAGCGCCGGGGCTATCACCGGCGCGTGGCCGAACACCATGGCCATCACGAAGCCCAGCATGACCCCGTGCAGCGCCATGTCGCCCCCTCCCCCCAGCCACAGCAGGCCGCTCAGGCCCAGCCAGCCATAGCCCGCCAGCAGGCAGGCGGCCACATAGCGGGGCAGGCCGCGGCCGCGGATGGTCTTGCGGGCGATGTCGAAGCGCAGCAGCCAGAGCGCCAGCCCCACCAGGGCCGCCCCCAGCCAGAAATGGCCGAACGGCAGCCAGGGCGCGGCCAGCAGCCCCATTGCCAGTCCCATAAAGACCCGTTTGGCCCACATCGGCTTGGGCAGCAACCGGGACAGCTCCAGCCGCTCGGCGGCGATGGTGAGCACCAGGAATACCAGCCAGGCCCGCTCGGTGGGCGCGCCGACGGCACCCTGCCGCCACCAGTACAGGTTGGCCAGCAGCAGGGCTCCGCAGGCCAGCACCAGCAGCAGGGTGAAATCCTGGGGCTGACGCCGCCACAGCTGCCAGGACAATATCGTCATCCCCGCCGCCAGCAGGCCGTACAGGGGCGGAGCCAGTTCCGGCCGCCACCACAGGCTGGCACTGGCCAGGATGCCGGTGGCGGGCACCAGCCAGGCCCAGCCCCGACCGTGGGCCACGCAGCGCTCGGCGCTTATCAGGGTGGCGAAGAAGCCGTTGACCATAAGGGCGCCGTGGTAGATAAGTCCGGTATGGGTCAGCGGCAGCCAGTCGGCCCCCAGGCGCCAGGCGCCGCCGGCCACCCCCAGCAGTAACAGTACTATCATCGGCAGCAGTAATATCGGCATGCATTCTCCTCCTCGGTGAGCGGCCATGATGGCAGCCCGCGATTGGAGCCGCCTTGCGCCGGCGCAATAAATCCGCCACCGGGAATCGGTGGCGCCACCGCCCGGGCTTCTTTACTATGATGGCAGTGTCTCATCAGGAACCGTCTCGCCATGCGCGAAAAACTGGAACAACGCTCCTTTCTGTTCATGCTGCTGCTGGTCAGCCTGCTGTTCGGACTGGTGCTCAGGCCCTTCTGGGGCGCCATCTTCTGGGCCTGCGCCATCGGCGTCATCTTCTATCCGCTGCAGCAGCGCATCCTGCACCTGATCGGCCCCAAACCCAACAGGGCCGCCCTGCTCACCCTGCTGATCTGCGTGGTGATAGTGGTGCTACCGGTGCTACTGATCGCCCTCTCCTTCGTACAGGAGGGCGTGAGTCTCTACCAGAGCATCGACCAGGGCGAAATCAACCCGGCCCGGATGCTGGAGCAGATCCGCAGCGCCTTTCCACTGCTGCCCGAGCTGCTGGAACGAATCGGCATCGACATGGACAACCTGCGCCAGCGGCTGTCGGAAGCGGCGGTAGCCGGCAGCCGGCTGCTGGCGGAAAAAGCCATCAGCGCCGGCCAGAGTACCTTCTTCTTTATCATCAACGTGGCGCTGATGCTCTACCTTACCTTCTTCCTGTTGCGCGACGGCCACCAGTTGACCGAACTGCTGATCAAGGCCCTGCCCCTGGGGGACGAACGCGAACGCAAGTTGTTCGCCAAGTTCTCGGAAGTGACCCGGGCCACGGTGAAGGGCAATATCCTGGTGGCCATGGTACAGGGCGGCCTGGGGGGCTTTATCTTCTGGGCGCTGAGCATTCCCGGTCCACTGCTGTGGGGGGTGGTGATGGCTTTCCTGTCGCTGATCCCGGCGGTGGGCGCCAGCCTGGTATGGTTGCCGGTGGCGATTTACCTCTACGCCACCGGCGCCTGGATAGCGGCCACCGTGCTGGCGGCCTTCGGCGCCCTGGTGATAGGCCTGGCGGACAACGTGCTGAGGCCCATCCTGGTGGGCCGGGACACCAAGCTGCCCGACTACATGGTGCTGTTCTCCACCCTGGGCGGCATCAGCCTGATGGGCATCAACGGCTTCGTGATAGGCCCCCTGGTGGCGGCCCTGTTCCTGGTGCTGTGGGATATCTTTATGCGGGAGTTCAACGGCCACCCGCTCTGAGCCTCTTCATGCCCACCCCAGCCGGGCCCGCAGGGTCGGACTCATCCGCTCCGGCCCCCAGGCCGGCTGCCATACCAGCTCGACCTCGGCCCGTTGCCCATCCTGGCACAGGGTTTTGATCTCTGCTTCCACCTGCTGGCGGATCCAGTCGCCCATAGGGCAGGAAGGTGAGGTCATGGTCATGACCACCGCCAGCCGCTGAGCGGTGATCTCGATACCATAAACCAGCCCCAGTTCGATGATGTTCTCACCCACCTCAGGATCCAGTACCCGGCAAAGGGCATCCCGTACTTGCTGTTCGGTCACCATGAACCACCTCGTTAATATGCATCATAAAAGCCGATTATGGGCGGCCGCCCCGGAGAACACAAGGGGCCCGGCTGGCGGCCGTACGAGAGCATCAGCTTCTGCTTGAGGGAGATATTTATCGGCGGACGATCGCGCCAGCAGAGGGCTAAATCATCGCGGCGGCCGGTCTATTTTTGCTATGCTGGTCACCGTTTTCACGGAGACGCACCCATGACCTATTTCGTCGATACCCATAGCCATACGGTGGCCAGCACCCACGCCTACAGTACGCTACACGACTACCTGCCCATCGCCCGCGCCCGCGGCATCAAGCTGTTCGCCCTCACCGATCACGGCCCGGACATGGCCGACGCCCCCCACTACTGGCACTTCGTCAATATGCGGGTGCTGCCCCGGGTGGTGGACGGAGTAGGCATACTGCGCGGCATCGAGGCCAACATCAAGAACGAGGCGGGAGAGATCGACTTTCCCGAGCGCTACTTCGACTGCCTGGACCTGGTGGTGGCCGGCTTCCACGAGCCGGTGTTCCCGCCGGCGGACCCGGCCCGCCATACCACCGCCATGATCAATGCCATCAAGAGCGGCAAGGTGGACATCATCAGCCATCCGGGCAACCCGGCCTACCCCATCGACATCACCGCGGTGGTGGCGGCGGCGGCCGAGTACGACGTGGCGCTGGAGATCAACAACTCTTCGTTCAACCACTCGCGCCGGGGCAGCGAGGACAACTGCCGGGCCATAGTGGCGGCGGCACGGGATCTGGGCGCCTGGCTCACCTTCGGCTCCGACTCCCACGTGGCCTTCACCCTGGGTCAGTTCGAGCACTGCCACCGGCTGGTGACCGAACTGGAGTTTCCCCGGGAGCGGATACTGGCGACGGATCCGGACAAGCTGCTGGGTTTTCTGGAGCGGCGGGGCCATCCGCGTATCGCGGAGTTTGATGAGCTGCGTTGAAAACGGCAGAGGCAGGCCACAGGGCCTGTCTCTGCTTACTGACAAAGTGATTGTCATAACTGAAGAAGTCGGCCAAAGGACCAACTCCGCCGACACGCCGTAAATCCATCCATGGAGGCTCCGCCGCGCCATCCCTGGCGCGGAGGGTCGGCAAAGCTGCTCCCTTTGTCCTCCCTATCGCCCCGCTGTCGCCTGCTGGCCCCCCCCTCAAACGGCGTCGGGGCTTAAAAGGGACTCAGCCCAGTTCCAGGGTCAGCTGGACGGACTCGTCGAAGAAGTATTCGTCACAGTTGTTGCCGGGGCCACTGCGATCCACCACCAGGAATTCGTCGTCGTCGCGCAGCGCCAGTATCGGGTGGTGCCAGACGCCGCGATGGTAGTTCACACCCTGGCGACCGGTGGCGCGGAAGGCGCGCACTTCGGCCGGATCCACGGTATCGGTGCCCGGCGGCGCCACCACCAGCAGAAACTCATGGCCGAACAACGGGATAAAGGACTGGGAGCCGAAGGGATGGCGTTCCAGCATCTTGACCGACAACGGATAGTCCAGGGTCTTGGCCCGGAAGATACTGATGATACCCTGGCCCTGTTCGTCCAGCTGCACTTCGCCCACCTGGTGGTAGCGGCGGGTAGAGCCGTTGTTAATCATGAAGTAATCGCGGCCTTCGGACTCGATCACGTCGCCGAAGGGCGCGAAGGCTTCCCTGGTCAGTGGCTCTATCTTGAGGGTCTTGATCATCTCGGTCTCCGAAACGGATAAAAAACGGGGTGCCGGGCACCCCGCCCTGTTACATGTCGCTCAAGCGAAAAAGGGCTATCTTGTTGATTTCCTTGACGGCGCGATCAAACTCGGTGTCGTAGTCGTTGTGGATGCGCTCTTCAAAGGCGGCCAGGATCTGGTGCCGGTTCGAGCCTTTCACCGCCATGATAAAGGGAAAGGCGAACTTTTCCTTGTAGGCGTTGTTCAGCTCGGTGAAGCGGGCGAACTCTTCCGCGGTGCACTGGTCGATACCGGCGCCGGCCTGCTCGTTGGTGGAGGCCTGGGTCAGCTTGCCTTCCACCGCCGCCTTGCCGGCCAAATCCGGGTGAGCATTAATCAGCGCCAGTTGGGCCTCTTTGTCGGCGGCCAGCAGCACCCCGGCCATGCGGCCGTGCAGCTGCGCAATCTCGTCGTCTTCCGCATTCAGGCCCAGGTCGAAGGCGGTTTCAGCCACCCAGGCGGAATGTTCATAGATGTCGCCAAAAGCCGCCACGAAGTCGGCGCGGCTCATGGTGCTGGGGGTACAGGTAGTAAAGCGGCTCATTACTTGGTTCCTTTGTAAGGGTGCTGCTCGTGCCAGTGCTTGGCAATGTCGATACGGCGGGTAAACCAGACCCGATCATGACTGCAGGCATATTTGACGAAACGCTCCAGCGCGGCCATGCGGGCAGGGCGGCCCAACAGGCGGCAGTGCATGCCGATGGACAGCATCTTGGGCGCCTCGGCCCCTTCTTCGTACAGCACGTCAAAGGCATCTTTCAGGTACTGGTAGAACTGCTCGCCGCTGTTGAAACCCTGCTGGGTCGCGAAGCGCATGTCGTTGGTGTCCAGGGTATAGGGGATCACCAGGTGGCCCTTGCCGTTGTTGTCGACCCAATAGGGCAGATCGTCGGCATAGGAGTCGGAGTCGTACATGAAGCCACCCTCTTCCATTACCAGCTTGCGGGTGTTGGGACTGTCACGGCCGGTATACCAGCCCAGCGGACGCTGCCCGCAGACCCGCTCGATGGTCTCGATGGCCTTGTGCAACTGCTCGCGCTCTTCCTTCTCGCTCATCCACTGATAAGTGATCCACTTGTAGGCGTGGGAGCAGATCTCGTGGCCTTCATCCACAAAGGCCTTGGCAAGCTCCGGATAACGCTCGATGGCACTGGCCACGGCGAAGATGGTGAGCGGAATGTCGTACTTTTTGAACAGGCGCAGCAGGCGCCATACGCCGGCCCGGCTGCCATACTCATAGACCGACTCCATACTCATATGGCGTACGCCTTCCCAGGCAACCGCCCCGGGCAGCTCGGACAGAAAGGCTTCGGACTCACCGTCCCCATGCAGGACGTTGCGCTCGCCACCCTCTTCATAGTTCAGCACGAAGGAAATGGCGACACGAGCATCACCGGGCCATTGTGGGTGAGGAGGGTTGGCTCCATACCCGATGAGGTCACGGGGATAGTCTTTGTTTTGGCTCATCGGAAAACTCCTTGAAACGCAGCTTTGGAAACCGGCCGAGACAAGCATCATGAAGGGGGCTTGCCGGTCATCGTAATAACTTTATTGTATACAATAAAATCAATATATGTAAATAACAGGTTTAGTTTTTGTATCGGATCTTATCGGGAATTCTTGCTTTGAGGCACCAAAGCAAAGACAATCTTCCTTGATCAAGATAGACGAGAGCTTTGTAGCACATATCGCCGAGCTCATTGTACACATTTTTGTTAATTAAATGTAGACGAGATAATTTATCTTGATGTAAAGTTAATTCTGTCGACGCCTAGCGAAGACAGTACCTTGGACTAACGGAGACGCGTAATACGCGCAAGGTAACTAAAAATGGGAAAATTGACTACACACGTATTGGATACCGCCAGGGGCCTGCCGGGCTCCGAGATCAAAGTTGAACTGTACCGGGTGGAAGCAGGCGAGCAAACCTCGCTGATCAACACCGTCTACACCAACCACGACGGCCGTACCGATGCGCCCATCCTGGCAGGTGACGACTACGTAGCCGGTAAATACCAGCTGGTGTTCCACACCTCCAGTTACTTTAAGAAACAAGGTATTGAGCTGCTCGAACCGGCCTTCCTGGACGACGTTGTCATCCGCTTCGGGATCGCCGCCGGCGAAGAGCATTACCACGTACCCCTGCTGATCGCGCCCTACAGCTATTCTACCTACAGAGGCAGCTGACGGGTCGCAGACGGCTCCTGCCAATTCCGTGGACGAAGGAAAATCGTGCGGCATTGGCAGTCTGCAACTCAACCTATTCGAGGACTTCAGGTCATGGAAAACATCAAGAATGAGCCAACACCTCAAACCCTCCCGGTTTCCGGGGGCCTGCTGGACAGGTGGTTCAAGTTAAGTGCCCACGGCACTACGGTCAAAACCGAGCTGGTCGCCGGCCTGACCACCTTTATCACCATGGCATACATTATTTTTGTTAACCCGAATATCATGTCCGCCTCGGGTATGGATGCGGGCGCCGTGTTCGTCGCCACCTGCATCGGTGCCGCCATCGCCACCCTGTTCATGGGACTGTACGCCAACTGGCCGGTCGGCCTGGCCCCCGGCATGGGCCTGAACGCCTTCTTCGCCTTCACCGTGGTCGGAGAAATGGGTTACAGCTGGGAAGTGGCGCTGGGCGCCGTATTCTGGTCCGGCGTGATCTTCACCGCCATGAGTTTCTGGAAAATCCGCGAATGGGTGCTCGACTCCATTCCCGAATCCCTGCGCTACGCCATGACCGCGGGCGTGGGCCTGTTCCTCGGCCTGATCGGCCTGAAAACCGCCGGCATAGTGGTGGAAAGCCCGGCCACCCTGGTGACCCTGGGCGATTTCACCAAGCCCAGCGCCCTGCTGGCCGCAGCCTGCTTCCTGATTATTTCCATCCTGGTACATCGCAAGGTGTTCGGCGCCGTGCTGATCGGAGTGATGAGCGTGACCCTGATCGGCCTGTTCATGGGCATCGTCGAATACAACGGCATTTTCGCCATGCCGCCGAGCATAGAGCCGACCTTTATGAAGCTCGACATCATGGGCGCGCTGGATATCGGCATGATCACCGTGATCCTGGCCTTCCTGTTCGTCAATATGTTCGACACCGCCGGCACCCTGATGGGCGTGGCCGAGCGCGCCAACCTGCGCCGCCCGGACGGCAGCATCGAAGGCCTGAAAAAATCCCTGAAGGCCGACAGCGCTTCCTCCGTGGTCGGTACCTTCGTCGGCTGCCCGCCGGTAACCAGCTATGTGGAAAGCGCCGCCGGCGTCGCCGCCGGGGGCCGTACCGGCCTGACCGCCGTGACCATCGCCGCGCTGTTCCTGCTGTCCATGTTTCTGGCCCCCCTGGCCGGCATGATACCGCCCTATGCCACCGCCGGCGCCCTGATCTTCGTGGCCTTCGCCATGATGAGCAGCATGGCGAAAATCAACTGGGACGACTTCACCGAAATGGCACCGGCCGCGGTAACCGCGCTGATGATGCCGCTGACCTTCTCCATCGCCAACGGTATCGCCATGGGCTTCGTCACCTACACGGTGCTGAAGATGGCCACCGGCCACCCGCGCGACGTATCCATCAGCGTCTATATCCTGAGCGCCATCTTTATCGCCAAGTTCGTGTTTATGTAACGCCCAGCCCTCCCACAAAACAAAAAAACCACCGGCTTGCCCGGTGGTTTTTTTATGGTCGTAAAGGCCGGCTCAGGCCGGCAGCTTCGCCAGCCGTCCCTTGATCTCCGCCATCTTGGCTTCCATCACCCGTTCGAACTGTTCCAGGCCGCGCATGATAGCCGCCCGGGGATCGGTGTTGCCCTGCCCCAGGATCTGCTCGAGTTCGTCCGTCGCCTTGTGCAGAGCGGCCAGCACCTCGGGATTGTTGCCGTGGGGAAAGCGGAACTTGACGCTGGCCGGCAGGCAAGAATCGGCAGGGCGCTGGAACCAGACCTTGAGCTCATCGTGATCGCTCCGTTCCGTCACCTTGAAACGGCTGATCTGGTCGACGTCCTTGATACCCATGGCGGTCAGGGTGGTAAACACTGGCATAACGGTTACCTCTTGATGGCCGGATGGCGGGGCCGCCCCGGCGGCAAAGTGATATTTACATATCGTTAACATGGAGGGTAATCCCACGGCCGCCGAAGCATTAGAGCCAGTCGGGCACCCTGGCTGAGTCCAGCTGGTCCCATCCCCGCCCTGGTGCTGGTGCTAACCACCGGCGGCCAGGGATTCTAGATTGGTGAACCATCACTACTCCATTTCTAGAGGGAAGCGGTTATGTCGAAACAAAAGGAAGTGACCATCAGGCTGGATGACACCACCAGCACGCTGTTTGCCGAATACGAAGCCTATACCCGGGTCAGCCCCGAGCATTACCTGCAGCAACTGCTGGAGAAGACCCTGCCCACTCTGGAAGCCATGGTCGGCGCCCTGCGCGAAGCCGGGGGGGATGAACAGGCGGTGATGGAGCTGTTCGGCAAGAAGATGGCGGAGTCACTGCTCCGGCAGCAGGCGGCCGGAGCCTGACCAGGCAAAAAATCTGACAGGGGCGGTAATGACCGCCCCTGTCGTTACTTCAACGCCGCTATCTGCCGGCGCAGCTCTTCCAGCTTGGCCTTCATCACCCGCTCCATATGCTCCAGATCCTGCAGCAGTTGCTGCTTACCGTCCCGGGTGGAGTCGTCTTCGGCCGATTCGGCGGGTTTCAGCAACTGGCGCAGTTCCACCAGGGCCTGGCGCAATACCGGGCTGGTGTCTTCCAACTGGTGCCACTGAGCGGTTTTCTGGAATTCGACCACCACCCTGGACTTGGGCCGGGCGAAGGTGAATTTCTTGCTGCGCGACAGCAGGGAGCCTCGCGGCCGGCGGTAATAGACCTTGAGCACGTCGGCCCGGGCCTCGCGGCGTAGACTGTATTTGCTGATGTTGTCGAAAGAGGTGATCCCCATCTGTTCCAGGGTCGGATACTGTGCTGTCATCTGTTTTCGCCCAATAAAGCTGATACTGCGTTAACCATGAGCCGGCCACAGGCCGGCTATTGCGCTAGGGGCGTCAGATCCCTGACCGTCGAGTACCACTCCGGGCAAACCAGGCAATGAGTGGCCGGATTATAAGCAACCCTCGCCGGGACCAGACAGAGCCAGATTTAATAACTCGCTGGAACCAGTTCCTATACCGACATCAGCAGCGATTTCATCCGGCAGAACGCCTTGATGCTGAAATGCTCTTCCACCGCCGCTCCCGGCGGACAGACCCGACCCGGAGCCTGGTTCACCAGGCAGCGACCGAAGGGCAGCCGGCGAGCCAACCGCTCGGCCTGGTCCAGGTCCCGGGTCCAGATGCGGGCCCCGCCGTCCGCTCCAAGCCCCCGGCACAGGGTACCCATTTGCTCGGCATCCCGTACCCGCACCACGGCGGCCAGAGGGCCGCTCGGCAGGCCGCGAAACAGCGCCATTTCCGGCCTGACTCCATCCAGCAGCGAAGCCGGGTAATACCAGCCCTTCCCGGCGGGCAGATCGCCCCCCATCACCGGACGAGCACCGTCGAGGATCGCCGCCGTCAGTTGCCGATGCAGTTCTTCCCGCAGTCGCTGGGTAGCCAAAGGGGCCATACGGCTATCAAGATCTTCGGGATGCCCGGGCTGCCACGCAGCCAGCCGGGCCGCCAGCAAGGCCACGAAGTCGTCGGCCATGGCCGGCGTCACCATAAAGCTCCCCGCCCCCACCCCATGCTGGCCGGCGTTGCTGAAACGCGCATGCAGCGCGGCCTCCACCGCCAATTCCAGATCCGCATCATCCAGCACCATGTGTAACTCGGCTTCGTCCAATTCCAGAGCTACCGGCTTCAGCTGCTGCGCGGCCAGGGCCGACAGCCGGGCACCGTCCGCCCGGTTTCCGCTGAAGCCCAGGGCCTGAACCCGGGGATCCCGGATCAGCTCGGCCACCTGGGCCTTGTCGACAACCAAGCTCGCCACCAGCCCCTCTGGCACCTCCGCCTCCCGCATCAGGGCCTCGATTTCACGGGCGCAGAGGGGCAGGTTCTCGGCCAGCTTCAGCAGCACGGCGTTGCCGGCCATCAGGGTCGGCGCCAGCATGCGAAACAGTTGCCACAGGGGAAAGCGCCATGAGCTGAGCAGCAATACCGTGCCCACGGGCTCGAAGGTGGTCAGGCTGTGCGCCAGCGGCAGCATGGCCTGGCCATGGGCGGCGAAATAGGCACACTCGTGGGCACAGCGATCCACCTCGGCCAGGGACTCGCTCAGCAGCTTGCCCATCTCCCGGGTGATACACAGGGCCAGTCGCTCCCGGTTGGCCGATAACAACGCGGCCAGCCGGTTAAGCAGGGCGGCACGCTCGGCAAAGGGGCTCTGTCGCCATCGCTCGGCCACCTCGCCGCCCTGCTGCAGGCAGCGTTCCAGCCGGCTGGCGGACAACGTCTCGAACACCCCATTCTGCTGGCCGGTGGCCGGATTGAAGGAAATAAATGCCATGGTGCTGTCCTCTTGTCCTTAAGGCGGGAGACGGCAGCCAACCCCTTGGCTCCGCGGCGGGGAAGGTACCTGGACCCGACGTTACAGAGAGGTGACCCCGTCAACAAATGCCAGTTCCCGGCCCGGGATGGGGCCAGCCATAATTGAGAAGACGCCATTCTTTCCGGATCCCGCATCGATCCCGGCTGAAGGCCGCATACCAGGCATGCTTTAATAGGCGCCGACCGAAGCAGACACCAGAGGGGGAGCATCATGGCGAACAAGGAAATGGGAAGCGTGGCCGCCTGGACCCGGCTGCTGCCTTTTCTACAATGGGCCCCCATGGTCAAAGGTGCCGTGCTACAGGGCGATATCCTGGCCGGCCTGACCAACGCCATCATAGTGCTGCCCCAGGGCGTGGCCTATGCGCTGATCGCGGGCCTGCCCCCCGAGTTCGGCCTCTATGCCGCCATCATACCGGCCATGGTCGCCGCCCTGTTCGGCTCCTCCTGGCACCTGATCTCCGGTCCTACCGCCGCCCTGTCCATCGTCGTCTTCACCACCATCAGCCCCCTGGCCGAGCCCGGCTCGGCCGAGTTCATCCGGCTGGCGCTGACCCTGACGCTGCTGGCGGGGCTGTTCCAGTTGGCCCTGGCCACCGCCCGGCTGGGGGTGCTGGTCAACTTCGTGTCCCACTCGGTGGTGCTCGGCTTTACCGCCGGTGCCGCCGTGGTAATCGGCTCCAGCCAGCTGCAGAATTTTTTCGGGCTCGAGCTCACCACCGACGGCTCGGTGGCTGACCAATGGTGGCAACTACTGCAACACCTGCCCGAGGCCGACCTGCCCAGCCTGGCGGTGGCCCTGGTCAGCCTGCTCGGCTGCGTGCTGATAAAACGCTTCCGTCCCCGCTGGCCCAACATGCTGCTGGCCCTGGTGCTGGCCAGTCTGCTGGCCCTGGTGCTGGACCCCGGTGGTGAACGGATCGCCCTGGTAGGCGCCATCCCCGCCGCCCTGCCTCCCTTCAGCCTGCCCGACCTGAGCTTCGGCGCCCTGAGCGCCATGGGGCCGGGGGCGCTGGCCATCGGCCTGCTCGGCCTGGTAGAGGCGGTGTCCATCGCCCGGGCCGTGGCCAGCCGCTCCCACCAACGGCTGGACGGCAACCAGGAGTTCGTCGGCCAGGGACTGTCGAATGTGGTGGGCGCCTTTTTCTCCTGCTACGTTTCGTCCGGCTCCTTCACCCGCACCGGGATCAACTACACCTCCGGCGCCCGCACCCCCTTGGCGGCCATCTTCGCCGGGTTCTGGCTGCTGCTGATCCTGCTGCTGTTTTCCGATTTCACCGCCTGGCTGCCCATGCCTGCCATGGCAGGCCTGCTGCTGGTGGTGGCCTGGAACCTGATCGATTTCCACCATATCCGGCTGATCATCCGGGTCGGCAAGTCGGAGGCGGCGGTGCTGCTGACCACCTTCTTCGCCACCCTCTTCGTCGCCATGGAGTTTGCCATCTATGCAGGCGTGCTGCTGTCACTGGTGTTCTACCTCAAGCGCACCTCCACCCCGCGCATCGTCGCCATACTACCGGACCCGGATGCCCAGCACCCCGCCTTCGTCAGTGCCGAGCAACGCCGCCTGCCCTACTGCCCCCAGCTGCGCATCATCCGCATCGAAGGATCCTTGTTCTTCGGGGCGGTAAACCATGTGCAGGAATACCTGCAGAATATCCGTGAACCGCGATTGCTGATCGTGGGCAGCGGCATCAACTTCGTGGACATCGTCGGCGCCGAGATGCTGGTACAGGAGGTCCGGCGCCGCCGGGCCGAAGGGGGAGACCTGTATCTGTCCAACCTCAAGGAGGGGGTCAGCCGTTTCCTGGCCCGCAACAACCTGCTCGACGACATCGGCGCGGATCATGTCTTCACCAACAAGGGCCGAGCCATCCACCGCATCTATGAACAACTGGATCCGGCGGTGTGCAAAACCTGCACCGCCCGGATCTTCCGGGAGTGCCATATCGCCCCACCCGGCGAGTTACCCGTCGCCGATGAGGTGATAGCCCGGCAGCCAGCCTAGCCCGCTTCTGGCCGTATCCCCCCCCTCCAACTGGCCCCTGTCCGGGTATGGGCCACCGGTTACACTGTTAACACTTTGTTGTTCCCTAGCCAGCGAGGCCCGAGCCCATGACAGATTTGATTCACGAGCACCCCAGCCGGCTGGTGTCGGTGCGCGAGCTGTTCAATATCGATGCCGACCTCGAGGTACCGGTGTTCGCCCACAGGGACGAACACGTGCCCGAGCCGGATCCCGCCTATTGCTTTAACCCGGACGTGACCCTGGCCATTCTCGCCGGCTTCACCCGCAATCGGCGGGTGCTGATCCAGGGGCTGCACGGCACCGGCAAGTCCACCCATATCGAGCAGGTGGCCGCCCGGCTCAACTGGCCCTGCGTGCGCATCAACCTGGACGGCCACATCAGCCGGCTGGATCTGGTGGGCAAGGACACCATAGTGCTCGAGGACGGCAAGCAGATCACCCGTTTCCAGGAAGGTATAGTCCCCTGGGCCCTGCGTCGGCCGGTGGCCCTGATTTTCGACGAATTCGACGCCGGCCGCCCGGATGTGATGTTCGTGATCCAGCGGATCCTGGAGCAGGACGGCAAGTTCACCCTGCTCGACCAGAACCAGGTGATCAGCCCCCATCCCTTCTTCCGGCTGTTCGCTACCGCCAACACCCTGGGTCTGGGCAACGTCAACGGGCTCTATCACGGCACCCAGCATGTAAACCAGGCCCAGATGGACCGCTGGAACATCGTCGCCAGCCTGGACTACCTGCCCCGGGAAGACGAAATCCGTATCGTGCAGGGCAAGGTACCCCGTTATGCGGATGACCGTGGCCACCAGTTGATCAGTACCATGGTGGCGGTGGCCGAACTAACCCGCTCCGGTTTCGCCGCCGGGGATTTGTCCACCCTGATGTCGCCGCGCACCCTGATCGCCTGGGCGGAAAACACCGAGATCTTCGGCGATCCGGCGCTGGCCTTCCGGCTCTCCTTCCTCAACAAGTGCGACGAGGCGGAGCGGGGGCTGGTGGCGGAATACTACCAGCGCTGCTTCGATCAGGAGCTGGCCGAATCCCGGACACTACGGCTGGCGATGATGTAAGCGCCTGTTTGCGATCTGTAACACTCGGCCAAAGCGTACTGCTCAACGTTCAGCGTCGCCGGTTGGCGTGATCATCAGACCACGGCGGGGCTTGGAAGAGGCAATAGGGATTGCCTCCACCGACCGTCACAGGGATGTGCTTGCAGCGTGTCGGTGGAGGTAGCCCTTTTGCCTGTTCTTCAGGGCAACAACAAACACGCCCCGAGCCCAGCCGCATCATCAACGGGATGGAAACCATGACCACCACCTCCAATTCACCCCAGGATCCGGCGGCCGCCGCCCGTCGCCAGCAGCGGCTGGAAGAACTCTGCGCCGCCCTGATCCGCGCCCAGTCGGCCCAGCCGGCGGTGCGCTACCGGGGCCACCAGCTGGAATGGCAGGGCCGCCCCTATCCCTTGCGCGCGCCCCATTTGCATCCGGAGCCGGGCCTGGACGAGCTGGGTTCCTTCCGCGGCGTCGCCGACGCCATCGCCCTGCGCCTGCGCCACAACGATCCCGGCCTGCACCAACACTGGCTGCCGGCACCTCCCATCGCCCGGCTGGTGTTCGAATTGCTGGAGCAGCTCAGGGTGGAATCCCTGGTCGAACCCCATCATCCAGGCAGCCGGCACAACCTGCATCATCGCTTCCACGCCTGGAGCAACCAGTTCCTGGCCTCGGGCCAGACCGAAAGCCATGTGGGCCTGTTGCTGTTCACCCTGGCCCTGATGAGCTGGGTGCAGCTCGGCGGCGGTCCGCTGGAAGAACCGACCGAGATGCTGATTGAATCCACTCGTATGTTCCTGCTGCGAGAAATCGGTCCGGCCTTCGGCCTGCTGCGCCGCCATCGCCATGATCAGGGTGCCTTCGCCGAACAGGCGCTGAGCATTGCCCTTTGCCTGCACGAGCTGGTGGACGGGCTCAGCCAGCGACTGGCGGCGGACGGCAAGGCCGAGGCGCTGAACGAAGACACCAAGAAGGCCTTCGGCCTGCTGCTGGATCTGGATGGGGAGGGAGACGAAGGGCCGGCAACCGGAGCCGCGGAGCAGGAATGTCGCCTGCGGCAGGCGGCCGAGCGCCTCGCCTACCGTATCTATAGTGACCGTTTCGACAAGGAATGGCCGGCCCACTGCCGGGTGCGGCCCGAGCTGCTGCTACGCCTGCGCGACAGCCTGGACGAGCGCCTCCGCGCGCAGGGCCTCAACCTCAACCTGCTCACCAAGAAAGTGCGCCGGCTGCTGGCCCGTCCCCTCGACCTGGGCTGGCGTTTCGGCGAGGAAGAAGGCCGGCTCGATGGCCGCCGGTTACCGACCCTGGTCACCTCGGTGGCCGATCGGCGGGTGTTCAAACAGGAGCGGCAGCAACCGCAGGCGGAGGCGGTAGTGACCTTTCTGATCGACAATTCCGGCTCCATGCGCCCGCACATGGAAAGCATCGGCATGCTGGTGGACAGCCTGACCCAGGCCCTGGAGCGGGTCGGGGCCAGGGTGGAGATACTGGGGTTCACCACCGGCCACTGGAACGGCGGCCAGCCGCTGCGCCAATGGCAACGCAACGGCCGCCCGGCCAACCCGGGCCGGCTCAACGAGCGCTGCCATATCGTCTACAAGTCGGCCGACACCCGCTGGCGCCGGGCCAGGAAGGACATCGCCGCCCTGCTCAAGGGCGATCTGTTCCGCGAGGGACTGGATGGCGAAGCCCTGCTGTGGGCCGAACAGCGGCTGCTGGCGCTGCCGGCGCGGGATCACCTGTTGCTGGTGATTTCCGACGGCTGTCCCATGGACACCGCGACCCGCCAGGCCAACGAGCAGGACCTTCTCGACCTGCACCTGCGCCAGGTAGCCAGCCGGCTGGAACGGGAGGGCCGGCTGGCGCTCTGCGCCCTGGGGGTGGGGCTGGATCTGAGCAGCTATTACCGCCACAGCCAACTGCTGGATCTCGGCCAGTCGCTCGATAACAGGGTGTTCGATGAGGTGCTGTCGCTGATGGCCAGGACCCTGCGTCAGAACGCCGGCAAAAGTTAACAATAAATTTACAATCAAATTTTTTAATATATTGATTTTAAGTTACTTTTTACCTGGCCCCAGCACCAAAGGGGAAGTGGTCCTAACCATTTTACCGGCCACATTTAAAGATGATTGACAAGCCTGCACCATCGGGCCCGAATCAACAAGATGCCATCTTGGTAGCACCCGCAAGGGTCGAGATAGCAGACATTGAGCCAGTAGTGGGCAACCATAGCGTTGCCCGACATCACGGAAGGTCACCGCCCCGCCCTCGGCCGGGCCATTGCAACTGGAGCAAGTAGCTATGATATTCAAGCAACGTTTTGTGAAATCCCTGTCGTTCGCCCTCTGCCTGGGGGCCGCGGCCACCACCAGCAGCCTGGCCCAGGCCAAAACCTTCAGGGTGGCGGTAGGCGACGGGGCCGGCGGCACCCAGCATGAGCTCGGGCTGAAGTTCTCCGAAGTGTTTAAGGAAAAAACCGGCGGCCAGCACGATACCCAGCTGTTCCTCAACGGCCAGCTCGGCGACGAGCAGGCCACGGTCAACGATGCCGCCATGGGACTGCTCGACTTCTCCATCCTGGCCATCAACAACGTCACCCCCTTCTCCCCCTCGGTGGGCGTGCTGACCCTGCCCTATATGGTACAGAGTCTGGATGACGCCGTGGCCCTGACCCAAGGCGAGGTGGGCCAGCAACTGGTGGACAACACCATCCGTGACGCCGGGGTGCGTATCGTCGGCTGGGCCTACTCCGGTTTCCGGGTACTGACCAACTCCAAGCAGCCGGTGCAGAGCCTGGCCGATCTGAAGGCGCTGAAAGTACGGGTGCCCAACAACGAAATCATGATCGATACCTATCGCGCCTGGGGCATCAACCCCACCCCCATGGCCTGGTCCGAGACCTTTACCGGCCTGCAGCTGGGCGTGGTCGACGGTCAGGACAACCCCTATATCACCGTCTATGCCATGAAGTTCGACGAAGTGCAGAAGTACATTACCAACATCCGCTACCTGTTCTCCATCGAGCCGCTGATCATGTCCGAGGCGGTGTTCCAGTCCCAGCCCGCCGATGTGCAGCAGGCCATCCTGGAGGCGGGCAAGGCCGCCACCGAGCACAGTGCCCGCTGGCTGGTGGAGCAGGAAGACAAGATCAAGGCCGAACTGACCAGCCGCGGCATGGTCATCTCCGAGCCCGCCAACAACGAGCAGGAGTGGATGGACAACGCCATCAGCAAGGTCTGGCCCA
Source organism: Zobellella sp. DQSA1 (assembly GCF_041950555.1). GTDB lineage: Bacteria > Pseudomonadota > Gammaproteobacteria > Enterobacterales > Aeromonadaceae > Oceanimonas. Next base: position 371,788 of record NZ_CP169531.1, on the reverse strand, counting down.
AGTACTACGACAAGCTGGGTGGCAGGGACAATCTGAACAAGATCCTGCAATCCCTGGGCCGCGACGCCATCTAAGCCGTCAGCTCAGCCAAAATGCACCTGGGCGCAAGCCGGGTGCATTTTTCTCAGGGAGGAAACGCCATGACCATCGGCAGACTGATATTCAAGATTCTCGATAATATAGAACGTGTGATTTGCAGCACCCTGCTCGCCACCTTTGTGGTGATCCTCTTTGTGCAGATTGTATCGCGGCAACTGTTCAACCACTCCCTGTCCTGGAGTGAGGAACTGTCCACCTACATGTTCGTCTGGTTCGTCTATTTCGGCGCCAGCTACGCCACCAAACTGGCGGCCCATAACAGGGTGACCTTTCAGTTCAAATTCTTTCCGCCCAGGGTGGCGGTGATCTCGGAAGCCATCGCGGACCTGATCTGGGTCTGTTTCAACGGCTATTTCGTCTGGCTGAGTTATGACTTCGTATTCAACAAGATGAACCTGTTCTGGAAATCCCAGACCCTGGGCTTTCCGATGAAATACGTCTACATGATCTTGCCCATCGCCTTCGCGCTGATGACGCTGCGCATTTTACAGGTTAATTATTACAAGTTGATCAAGGGGATCGACATCCGGGATCCCGAATCCCTGGAAGTCGAGAAATTGATCGAATCCGCTGATCAACAACACAAATCGAGTTAAGGCAGGAGCACACCCATGGTTGAATCATCCGTCGTCATGATACTGTTCGGGAGCTTCCTGCTGTTGCTGCTTATCGGGGCTCCCATCAGTGTCTCGCTGGGGGTCTCGGCGCTGGCCTCCTTTCTCTACCTGGGCGAAAACCCGATCAAGTTCGTGCAGATCGCCTTTACCTCGGTCGGCTCCTTTCCGCTGATGGCCCTGCCCGCCTTTATCCTGGCCGGGGCCCTGATGGAAGCCGCCGGTATTTCCAAACGGCTGGTCGACCTGGCCGAAAGCTTCGCCGGCCCCTTTACCGGCGGCATGTCGGCCGCCACCGTCATGGCCTGCATGTTCTTCGGTGCCATTTCCGGCTCGGGCCCGGCCACCACCGCCGCCGTGGGCATGCTGATGATCCCGGCCATGGTGCAACGGGGCTACAGCAAGGGCTATGCCTCCGCCATTACCGCTTCCTCCGGCGGCCTGGGGGTGGTGATACCGCCCTCCATCCCCATGGTGATCTTCGGTATTTCCGCCATGGGGCTGATGGCCCCTCCCGAGGCCATTGCCCAACACGGCCAGTTCCAGTCGGTATCCATTCCCAAGCTGTTCATCGCCGGCTTCCTGCCCGGCGTGGTGCTGTCCTGCGGCCTGCTGATCATGAACTATTTCCTGTGCCGCAAGCACGGCTACAAGGGCACCACCGAGGGCTGGTCGGGCGCCACTACCCTGACCGCCCTGCGCCGGGGCATCTGGTCGGTACTGGCGCCCATCGTCATCCTGGGCGGCATCTACAGCGGCCTGTTCACGCCCACCGAGTCCGCCATCGTCGCCATCTTCTACACCCTGGTGATCGGCTTTTTCGTGCACAAGGAGCTCAGGTTCAAGGACGTGCTGCACTCGCTGGAGACCACCACCTGGCTGACCGGGCGGGTGTTGCTGATCCTCTTTACCGCCACCGTGTTCGGCCGCCTGCTGGTGGAAAACCAGATCCCGGCCATCGTCGCCGCCTCCATGCTGGAGATGACCACCAATATCTACATCATCTGGGCGCTGATCATCTTCTTCCTGCTGTTCGTCGGCATGTTCATGGAAACCCTGGCCGCCATCATGATACTGACACCGGTGCTGCTGCCGGTGGCCTACAACCTGGGGATAGATCCCATCCACTTCGGCATCGTGGTGGTGTGCTGCCTGTCCATCGGCTTCCAGACCCCGCCGCTCGGCGAGAACCTCTTTATCGCCTCCGGGGTGTCGGGCACCTCCATCGAGGAAATCTCGCTGCGGGCCCTGCCCTTCGCCCTGACCTCGGTGATCGCCGTCTTTATCATCGCCTATGTGCCGCAGATCACCCTGTTCCTGCCCGGTTTACTGGGCTACTAGCGTCAGCCGCCGCCGGGCTGTCCCAGGTCAAGGACAAGCCCCGGCGGCGGCACCATACTGTTACCGACAGACCGATAGATCCGGGCCAGAGGCCCGGCTTGCCCACTGAAAAGGAGTGCCCAGATGCTGCCCCAAGTGAACAAGATCCTCTACTGTACCGATCTCTCCAAGAATGCGTCCTACGCCTTCCAGTACGCCGTTTACCTGGCCAAGCAGACCGGCGCCGACATCCATGTGCTCAACGTGGTCGAGCAGCTGTCCGGTGACGAGAAGCTGACCCTGCAGTCCTATATCATCAACCAAAGCAGCCGGGAGGAATTCCTGCACCAGCGGCTCAACCATGCCAGGGCCCAGCTGCAGCAACGGCAGGACTACTTCTGGGACGTCATCGCCCCTGCCGAAAAGGCGCTGCGCCCCAAGATCGTCGGCTGCGAGGTGGTGGAAGGCTACCCGGTGCAGACCATACTCCGGCGCTCCCGGGAGCTGGACTGCGATCTCATCGTGATGGGTGCCCACGAAAAGGGCTGGCTGCACACCCTGCTCGGCAGCGTGGCCAAGAACGTGCTGCGCGAGTCGCGCATCCCCACCCTGATCGTGCCCCGGCCGGAGAAAAAGAGCGCCGGCTGAATGATGCCATTCTGCCGGGAGCTTGCTTAAAGCCTTTTGTACTCGGCCATCAGGCCACAGCGGGGCTTAGAAGAGGCAACAGGGATTGCCTCCACCGACCGTCACCTGCCAGGGGGCGCGAAGCGCCTAGCACCGCCGCCAGCATCGCGAAGCGATGATACGGCGGTTTCCGCGACATCCGGCATGTGCGAGCCGACATGGAGGTACTTGCGGCGTGTCGGTGGAGATGGCCCTGTTGACTCTTCGCTGGATGAGTGACAGACAGCTTTGTAAAGATCGCAAACAGCGTCTAAAAAATGACTCTGGATTCCCCGCGCCGGCGCTTGCGGTTACCATCAAGGGTATCCTTTTTCATCGGCGCAGAGCATGGAACTGATCTTCCTCGGCACCTCCTCCGGTACCCCCACCAAGAGCCGCAACGTCTCCGGCCTGGCCCTGCGCAGGGCCGGCTCCCGCGCCTGGTGCCTGATCGACTGCGGCGAAGGCACCCAGCACCGGCTGCTGCATACCCGGCTGTCGCCGATGCAGCTCGACACCCTGCTGATCACCCATGTGCACGGCGACCACTGCTACGGCCTGCCCGGGCTGCTGGCCAGCGCCGCCCTGGCCGGGCGCACGGCGCCGCTGCGCATCATCGCCCCCGCACCCATCGCGGCTTTTATCGAGTGCGTGACCCGGCTGAGCGATCTCCGGCTCGACTTCGCCATCGACTTTGTGCCGGTCGAATCGCTGCAGGCCCCCCTGGCGGTACAGGATTTCACGGTGGAAGCTGTGGCCCTGTCCCACCGGGTGCCGAGTTATGCCTATGTGTTCACCGAAACCCGGGGGGAAGCCCGGCTGGATGTGGCCCGGCTGGAGGCCGAGGGCATTCCCGCCGGCCCGCTGTGGGGCCGGCTGCACCGGGGGGAAGAGCTGGAGTTCGAGGGGCGGCGCCTCAGGGGGCGGGACTACCGGCTGCCTTCGCTACCGCCGCGCAAGGTGATCATCGCCGGCGACAACGACAGCCCCGCCCTGCTGGCCGAGGCCGCCCGGGGCGCCTGCCTGCTGGTGCACGAGGCCACCTACACCCGGGCGGTGACCGAGCGCCTGGGGCCGGCGCCCCAACACAGCGACGCCGAGCGGGTGGCCCGCTTCGCCGAACAGGCCGGCCTGCCCAATCTCGTCCTCACCCACTTCAGTCCCCGCTACCAGGATGGGGCCGGCTCGCCCCATATCGACGAAATAGCGGCGGAAGCCCGCGCCCATTACCGGGGCAGGCTGGTGTTGGCGCGGGATCTGGACCATTACCGGCTGAGCCGGAAGGGAGTGCTGGAAGCGGCCGGCCCCCGCCGGGCCGGCCGTCAGGTATAAACCCGGGACGAGGAGATCAGGGCCAGCCGACCCGCCCCTGATCTTCGGGCCGGTAGCTTACCCGGCCCAGGGGAACATGATCCTGGATCGCCGCGCGGATCCGGGCCTCCTCCTCGGCGCTGAAGCCGCCGCACAGCTCGATAAGCTCGATGCGCCGGGTCAGCATCTCCTGGGCGGCCATGACCGCTTCCTCCAGGGTACGCACCCCGGCCACGGCGATATCGAAGCCGTCGCTCTTGATACGGCCGTGGTGCTTGAACAGCTCCAGGTCCGGCCCCTTGACGATAAAACCATAACGACTGAGTGACATGGGCAGCTCCTTTCGGGTTAAGGCTCAGGCCACCGCGGCCCGGACGGCCCGGTGGGCACAATGGAGGGCGGCCAGGGCGCAGGACGCCAGCCGGGCCTCGGGCGGATCGGCGCGCGAGGTAAGGATGATCGGCACCCTGGCCCCCAGCACCAGGCCGGCGGCGGTGGCGCCCATAAAGTACACCATCTGCTTGAACAGGAAGTTGCCCGACTCCAGGTTGGGCACCAACAGGATATCCGCCTGCCCCGGCACCCGGCCGATGATGCCCTTGATGGCCGCCGCCTCCGGCGATACCGCGTTGTCGAAGGCCAGGGGGCCTTCCACCACGGCGCCGGGCAGGGCGCCCATGGCCGCCAGCTTGACCAGTTCGGCGGCGTCCAGGCTGGAGGGCATGCTCTTGCTCACTTCCTCGGTGCCCGACAGCACCGCCACCTTGGGCTCGGGGTTGCCCAGAGCATGCATCAGGCCGATGGCGTTGCGGGCGATATGCAGCTTGTCGAGCACCGTCGGCTGGACGTTGATCACCGCGTCGGTGATGCACAGGGCCTTGCAGCTGCCCGGCACCGTCATGTGGAACAGATGGCTCAGGCGGCTGTCGGTGCGCAGCCCGGCGGACTTGTTCAGCACCGCCCGCAACAGGATATCGGTATGCACATGGCCCTTCATGATGGCGCCGGCTTCGCCCTGGCTGACCAGGGCGACACCCAGGCGTGCCGCCTCGGTTTCGTCGGCGGCCTGCACCAGGCGCAGGCCGTCCAGCGTCCAGCCCATGGCCTGGGCCTGATGCCGCATGACGGCGACATCCCCCACCAGTATCGGCTCGATCAGCCCCTGCTCCCGGGCCAGCCGGGCGCTGGCCAGGGAAACGGCGTTGACCGGATTGATCACCACTGTGGTGACCCTGGGGTGCTGGCGGGCCTGGGCCAGCAAGCGGGGCGGACATTCCTTGGGCGCGGTATTGAGCATGATTCCCTTCCTGTTCGGCAGAAGACCACCGGAGGCCACTGACACAATGGCATCGGGTTGTGTTCCGATATCGGCAGACTGGCGACACCCATGTCAGAAGAGACGGACAAAGGGAACCGCTCCGCCGGCCGTCACATGCCAGGGATGGCATGTGCGAGCCTACATGGACGTACTTGCGGCGTGTCGGCGGAGTGGGCCCTTTGGGCGGCTCATGCCAGTAAAACAGACGGCTTTATCATCAAGTCGAGCTGCCCGCCGTGGCGGGCAGCCTCCTTATCAGCAATAGTCCTTGTACTTGTCCAGGTGGCGCACCGGCTTGGACAGGGCGTCGCGGCGGAAGGGGTCGCCCAGCTCGCGGGTACACATGATCTCGATGACGGTGGTCTTGCCCTCCTCCATCTGGCGCGCGATGGCGGCCTTCAGGGCCGGGCCCACGTCTTCCAGCTTGTCCACCGTCACCCCTTCGGCACCCATGGCGCGGGCGATGTCGGCGAAGCTGGGATTCTCCAGATCGCCGGCCACGAAGCGGCGGTTGTAGAAGTCGACCTGGTTCTTCTTCTCGGCGCCCCACTGGCGGTTGTGGAACACGATGGAGGTTACCGGAATGTTTTCCCGCACGCAGGTCAGGATTTCCATCATCGACATACCCCAGGCGCCGTCACCGGCGTAGGAGATGGCCGGGCGATTCGGCGCCGCCGCCTTGGCACCGATGATGGTGGGCAGGGCGTAGCCGCAGTTGCCGAAGCTCATGGCGGCGAAGAAGGAGCGCGGTTTCTCGAAGCGCAGGTAGCTGTTGGCCACCGAGTTGATGTTGCCGATGTCGGTGGACACCATCACGTCCTCGGGCATGGCCTTTTCCAGCTCGCGCAGTACCTGACGCGGGTGCAGGTAGCTGCCCTGCTCTTCCGCCTGCTCGGCGATCATGTCCAGCGAATACTCGTCCTTTTCATGCACCCATTCGTCCAGCTCCTGTTCCCAGGCCGCTTTTTCGGCGGCAATTTCGCTGGCGCGGGCACCCTTGTTCTCCAGGCAGGACACGTCGAGGTCCTGCAACCGCTCCAGGAGGGAGACGGCGGCGGCCTGGGCATCGCCACAGATACCGACGGAGATTTTCTTCACCAGGCCCAGCATCTTGGCGTCACAGTCCACCTGGATGATCTTGGCTTCTTTCGGCCAGTAGTCCAGGCCGTGTTGCGGCAGGGTACCGAAGGGCCCCAGTCGGGTACCCAGCGCCAGCACCACATCGGCCCGGGAGATCAGTTTCATGCCGGCCTTGGAACCCTGGTAGCCGAGCGGGCCGCACCACAGCGGGTGGCTGGCGGGGAAGGAGTCGTTGTGCAGGTAGCTGTTGACCACGGGGGCGCCCAGAAACTCGGCCAACGCCTTGCACTCCTCCACCGCACCGGCCATCACCACGCCGCCGCCGGAGATGATCACCGGATTTCTGGCCTGGGCCAGCAGTTCCGCCGCCTGCTGCAGGCTCTGCTCGCCGCCGGCGCCCCGCTCGATGCGGATCGGCTGGGGGATCTCCACGTTGATGTCGCCGTAGAAGAAGTCCCGCGGAATATTGAGCTGGGTGGGGCCGTTTTCCAGCATGGCCCGGTCGAAGCAGCGGGCGGTGAACTCGGCCATCCGCGCCGGGTTGGCCACATGGCCCTGGTACTTGGTGATGGTTTCGAAGAAGGGCAGCTGCTGCGCCTCCTGGAAGCCGCCCAGACCCTGGGTCATGGAGCCGGTTTCCGGGGTGATGCACACCACCGGGCTGTGGGCCCAGTAGGCGGCGGCGATGGCGGTCACGAAGTTGGTGATGCCGGGGCCGTTCTGGGCGATACAGACGCCGTGCCGGCCGCTGACCCGAGAATAGCCGTCGGCCATGTGGCCGGCACCCTGCTCGTGCACCACCGGGATCAGGCGGATGCCCGCCGGGGCGAAGATGTCCATGGCATCCATGAAGGCGGAGCCCATGATGCCGAAGATGTCGGTAACACCGTTGGCCGCCAGGGTTTCGACCAAAGCTTCACTGGGAGTCATACGTGGCATAGCTGTCTTCCTTTTTGCTGTTTCCTGTCGGTAGCGGTGTTAGCCGCCACCCCGGAGGGTTCAATCCAATGTTCGGTTCAAGCAGGTTTTCATTTGTTTGTTATTGGTTCAGGGCGAATCGCAAAGGTCGATGCCATGCTGGCCGCCGGAATCCGGGCTTCCCCTCCCGGGCAACCTGACTGAACAGATGGCGGTGGTGCGATTCACTGGGGTTAGATTAGGAAGCGGGGGGGCAAGAGAGTAGGACCAGTTTCACCCACCCTGTTACGCCAGTGTTAAAGGACCATAGCCCGAACATGAAAAAACGGCAGAACGCCTGTCGACGTCCTGCCGCCCGTCCCGGTACCCGCCTCTCAGGCCGTAAAGTGTTTCCCTACCCGGTAGGAGCCGACCTCGGCCCCCAGAGCTACCGCAAAGCGGTTCCAGCCATTGATGGCGACGATGGCCAGGGTCAGATCGGCCAGTTGACGCTCGCTGAACTGCTGCCGGGCGCGACGGAACAGCTCCTCCGTTACCCCCTCCCGAGCCAGCAGGGTCAACCCCTCGGCCCAGGCCAGCGCGGCCTTTTCCCTAGGGTCGAAACAGGGCGCCTCCTCCCAGGTGCCGAGCAAATAAAGCCGTTGCTCGCTCTCGCCCGCGGCGCGGGCGTCCTTGGTATGCATATCGAGACAGTAGGCACAGCCATTCAGCTGCGATACCCGGATCTTGACCAGCTCCAGCAGCGAAGGCGGCAAGCTTTCCTCTCCCTCCTGGCCGGCCAGATACTGCTCCAGTCCCAGCATGGCCCGGACGGCGCCGGGGGCGACCTGGTAATAGTTGATTCGTACAGACATGGTGGTACTCCTGCTTGTGATGGATGCCTGCGCCAGTGTAGGAGCCCCGGGAAGAGGGAAATTGTAGATTTCCGACATTTCGCCTTGGGGGCCGACTCTGCTAGGCTGGTTCCCGGACCAGGCAAACGAACCCGACCCCGATGAGCCGACTCGATTTTCTGCGCTATCCGCCCAGCGCCGGGCTACGCCCCTTCATTCAGTGTTACTGGCGATTGCAGGGAGGCCTGCCCGCAGGACAGAGCACCACCGAATGGCTGCATCCCGAAGGGGGCAGCGGCATCATTTTCAACCTGGGCGATCCGCTGCTCTTCAATGGGCGGCATACCCCGGCTTCCTGCCTGATAGGCGGCCCCATGCGGCACAGCCTGAAACTGACCCTGTCCGGCCGGATCGATGCCTGGGGAGTCAGATTCCGGCCCGGTAGGGCCTATGGCTTCTTCGCTCGCCCTTTACGCGACCTGCTCGGACAACAGGCGGCGTCCGAGGAGTTGGCGCGGCACTTTCCGGGCAGCTCCCTGGCGGAGCAGCTTTATCACCAACCGGACGCCGGTAGATGCCTGGCCCTGCTGGAACGGGAACTGGCTCCCCGGCTGCTGTCCTCCCCGGATTTACCGGGAGGATTCCGCCGCGCCCTCCACTGGCTGTCGCTCCACCAGGGCCACCTTCCCATCACCCGACTACCGCTTCTTATCGGCCTCGGTCAGCGCCAGCTGGAACGGCAATTCGGCCTCTGGCTGGGCCTGTCGCCCAAGGAATACGGGCGCTTGCTGCGGGTCTCTCATGTCAGGGGACGTATCAAGGCCGGGGACGGTCAAAGATTGACCGACCTGGCCCACGACGCCGGTTATTACGATCAGGCTCACTTTATCCACGACTTTCGACAAGTGGTCGGCATGACACCAGGCCAGTATCGTCAGCGGCCCCGGTCGCAGCCACTCTACCGCTAACGCCAGACCGTTTCCGAGCAAGTGGTGCGCTTCAGACCATATCCTGGATCAGCTCCACCAGCGCCTTGATGCCGGGCCGGATCTTGTTGGCCGCGATGGAAGAGTAGCCCAGGCGGAAGTAGTTGAGCGGTACCGGCTCGGCCAGGAAATGGATGTCGCCGGGCTCGATCAGGATGCCCCGATCCGCCGCTTCCTTGCGCAGGATGCGGCTGTCCAGTCCTTCCGGACCTCGTACCCAGTAGCAAGAGCCGCCGAAGCCGGGCTGACGGCTGGAAGACGGCAGGAATTCATCCAGGGCGGCCCCCATTTCCTGCCAGCGCTCCTCATAGGCCTTGGCGATATTCATGATCAGGGCGTCGTGGTAGCCCCGCTCCAGAAACAGCGCCACCGAACGCTGGTTGTTGGCCGCCGGATGACGCAGGATCAGCCGACGCAGGGCCCGTGCTTCACGGATCAGCGCCGCCGGCCCCACCAGGTAACCCAGGCGCAGGCCCGGCGCCAAGGTCTTGGACAGGCTGCCCACGTAGAGCACCCGGTCGTTGGTATCCAGGCTCTTGAGGGCCGGTATCGGATTGGTCCTGAAGTTGCTCTCGCTTTCGTAGTCGTCCTCGATGATCAGGAAATCCTGTTCACTGGCCTTGTCCAGCAAGGCGTAGCGTCGCTCCAGCGGCATGGTCACCGTGGTGGGGCACTGATGACTGGGGGTGGTATAGACGAGATCACAACCATCGAGTCGTTCGTCGACGATCAGCCCCTGTTCGTCCACCGGCAGGGCGCGCACCTGGGCCGGGTTCATGGTGGCGATATTGCGGATATCCACATAGCCAGGATCCTCGATGCCGATGGTGCTGTCCTTGTCCAGCAGCAGCCGGGCCAGCATGTAGAGTGCCTGCTGGGCGCCCACCGTCACCAAGATCTGATCCGCCGAGGCCCAGACCCCGCGCCGGGGCAGCAGCCGGGTGCGGATCTGCTCGATCAACAGCGGATCGTCGTTGTCGAACCGGTCCGAGGCCCAGTCCCGGATCGCCGGTACGCTCACCGCGTCCCGGCAGCATTCCCGCCAGTTGTTGCTGGGAAACAGGCTGGGATCGAACTGACCGTAGATAAAGGGATAAGGGTATTTCTGCCAGTCCTTGGGCTTGGTGATGTTGTGCTGGCTGCTCGGATGGATCTTCAGTTTGTGCACCCAGTCGGGCGGGCGCCCCCCGACTATCGGGCTGTCCTTGATCGGCATCTCGGGCTGGCGCGACAGTATCTCGGGGTTGACGAAATAACCGCTGCGTTCCTTCGCGATCAGATAGCCATCGTCCAGCAAATGTTCATAGGCCAGCACCACCGTATTGCGGGCGATGCACAGCTGCTTGGCCAACTTGCGGCTGGAGGGCAACGGGCTGTCCTGGGGGATGTTGCCGTTGAGGATGGCGGCGGCGATCTGCTCACGCAGCTGCTGCTGCAGGCTGGTGCTTTTTTCCGTCGAAAGATGAAACAGCTGAAACATAATTACTCAACTTTCCTGTCGATGCATGGCCCCTACGGGACGAAGTAACCCAGTTTGACCCTTTTGATTGTCGGTTGTAAACCACGGCGCAACATATTGAAAACAAAATGGAAACGCCGGGGCATCGGCTCCCGGCGTGGAATCAGGCGGACTCGGCCCTTACAAGTGTTCGTCACGCAGGTGGTACCAGTGGTAGAGCATGCGCTGGCCCAACCGGCGGAAGGGCGCGAACAGGTGTCCCGGCAGCGGCGAGTTGTAGATGGGCAGCTCGAAGCCCTGCTTGATGCCCGCGATGCGCTGGGCCATGCGCCGGCCGGCATGGGCCGAAAACATGACGCCGTTGCCGCCGTAACCCAAGGCGTAGAAGATCTGCTCTTTCTCGTCCGGCTGGGCGATACGCGGCATCATGTCGTGGCTGACATCGACCCAGCCCCACCAGGAGTAATCGACCTTGATGCCCTTGATCGCCGGAAACTTGCGGTTCATGCCGTCGATCAGCACCTGCAGGTGCTTGGGGTTGGCCGCGTCGCCGCCGGTAATGGAACTGCGGCTGCCGATCTGCAGCCGGTTGTCGGGCAGCTTGCGGTAGTAGTAACGCAGGGTGCGGGTATCGGTGATCACCTCGTTGGTGATGAAGTTACACTCGGCGATCTCTTGATCTGTCATCGGCCGGGTCACCAGGGAGTTGGACAGTATCGGCATGATCTTGCTGCGCAACTGGTGGTGCAGCCCCTGGGAAGTATAGCCGCCGGTGGCCACCCCCACGGCCCGGGCCCGCACCACCCCACCCGGGGTCTGCAAGTAGTGGATACCGTTTCTGGTCTCCCAGCCCAGCACCGGACTGGAAGGATGTATGGTCGCGCCCAGCTCCCGCGCCATGCGGTGATAGCCATGGGCCAGCTTGAGCGGATGCACGCCGATGCCGTCCGGCTCGTGCATGGCGCCCACCGCCTCGGCCTCGTTCACATAGTTGCGGCTGAGGGTGGCCTTGTCCAGCAGTTCGGTCTGGTAGTTGAACTGCTCACGCAGCACCTTGGCCTCGGCCTCCAGCTTGCGCATGGCCTTGTCCCGGTGTGCGATATACAGATGGCCGCCATCCTGGGGGTTACAGTCGATATTGCCGTCCCGGATCAGGCCCTTGAAGGTATCGAAGCCTTCACGTACTTCCTCGTGCATGCGCCGGGCGGTGTCCAGGCCCCAGCGCTGGATCCACTGGGAGCGGCTGAGCCGGCCAGAGGCATTCTGGGCCTGGCCGCCGTTGCGGCTGGTACAGCCCCAGCTGACCTGGTTGGCCTCCAACACCGTGGCCTTGATGCCGTGCTCCTTCGCCAGGAAGACGGCACAGGACAGGCCAGTGAAACCGCTGCCGATGATGACCACGTCCACATCCATATCGGCGGTGACGGGGCCGTCGTCTTCCGGTGACGTACCGGCGGTGGCCACCCAGTAGGTGGGCGCATACTGCTGGCCCCGTCCCGGGCTGGCGGCCACCAGGGGATCATAGGTGGGATCATAACGGTCCAGCACGGTTTTGGCCTGGGACGGCTGGCGGAGCTCCGCCTGGGTTTTGTTGGCAATATCCATATTCGTGTTCCCCGAGATCAGGTGGTGGGTTACTGGGGATCCAGCAGGGGGCGGTCTTTGCGGAATGCCTGCTTCAGGGCCAGCTTGCCGCCTTTGAGGGTAAAGAGATCGACACCATCGGCTTCGATGCGGCGGCCATCCGGACAGGTGGCGCAGAAAGTCCACTGGGACACGGCCCTGTCGCCGGCGGCGAAGTGGCTGGTGCCTTGCCAACTGACGTCGGGATAGGTGGTCCAGACCTTGACGAAGGCGGCCGCCACGGCGTCGGTACCGATGAAGCGGGTACCGAAGGCCTCGTTGCCGGCGGCGCCCTCGAACACGCAGTCGTCGGTCAGGCACGCCATGACGCCTTCGATATCGTGGCGGTTAAAGGCGGCGAACAGGGCTTCGAGCAAGGCGACGGTTTTCTGGTTTTCGGCTGACATGACATTCTCCCTTGGCAGCCCCTTGGGGCTGTACGATGAACAGAAACCAACAGCGGGCTGTTGTTTACATGTTCACAACATTAGGAGGCAGGCGGCGATGTCGGTAGCGCCAGTTGGGAGCATTGACTTGGACCACGCTATAAGTCTTTGTCAATCAAATGGATAGGTTTTCACCTGAGGGAGCGGAGGGAAAGGCGCGGGACAATCATCGTCACCCCGCGCAGCCAGGGTATCAGCGACGGCGACCGGTCTGCTTTTTCACCACACCGGAAAATACCACATGCAAATCGGTGGACGCGGACTCGTTGTCCAGATTCAGCTTGGCTTCGATATGATCCAAATGCTCTTTCATCATGGCCACGGCCTTGTCCTTGTCGCCGGCCTCGACGGCCTTGAGCAGTTCTTCGTGCTCGTTGAAGGAACAGTGGGCCTTGTGGCCGACCTCGTACTGGGCGATGATCAGCGAAGTCTGGGACACCACGCTGCGCTGGAAATTGAGCAGCGGCGTGTTGTTGGCCATATGGGCCAACTCCAGGTGGAACTCACCGGACAGGCGAATGCCGGTGCCCCGATCGCCACGGGCGAAAGCGTCCTGCTCTTCCTGCACCATGGCGCGCATGCGGGCCAGGCTCTCGGGAGTGGCATTTTCCACCGCCAGCTCGGTCACCGCCAGCTCCACCACCCGGCGGGCGGCGAAGATCTGCCTGGCTTCTTCCACGCTGGGGGCCGCCACCACGGCACCGCGATTGGGCCTGATGCTGACCACCTGCTCATGGGACAGACGCAGCAAGGCGCGGCGGATAATGGTCCGGCTGACGCCGAAGATCTCGCCCAGGGCTTCCTCGCTTAATTTGGTACCCGGCGCCAGCCGTTGTTCGAGAATGGCGTCGAAGATATGTTCGTAAACGATATCGTCCTGGGTGTTTGAGCTCGACTTGACAGGTCTTGGCTCCAATTGACTGAGTGAACTCATGTTTTCGGTTTCCAGTTACGGCCTGCATATACGGCGACCGGTGCACCGCAATCCTTGCCAGTTAATTAAATTGTTATTCATGTCGTATACAATCTTACTGGGTTTTCACCGATACGACAGCCGGAATATTAAAGTCTGTGACTGAACACAAAAAACGCCCTTGACGGGCGTTGGTTATGTTTTCCGGAATTCAGACGGCCACCGGGCCTTGATCGCGCCGATAACGGCAGTCGCCGTAAATATACGTTTCTGCGATGGCTCTGTCATCTCCGAGCATCATTAATACGAATAATTGCTCGAACAGATTGTGTGCATTGTTCATCCGCGCCTTCATCAGCGGGGTCGCATGCAGATCCAGCACCAGAAAATCCGCCTCCTTGCCCACTTCCAGGTTGCCGACCTTGTTTTCCAGCCGCAGCGCCCGGGCGCCGCCCAGGGTAGCGAGATAAAGCGCCTTTAACGGATGCAACTTGTGCTGCTGCAACTGCTGGATCTTGTAGGCTTCGGCAATGGTCTGCAGCATGGAGAAACTGGTGCCGCCACCGACATCGGTGCCCAGGCCAACCCGGACCTGGTGTTCTTCCATCCGCGGCAGATCGAACAATCCCGAACCCAAAAACAGGTTTGAAGTGGGGCAAAAGGAAATGACCGAATCGGACTCGCCCATGCGTTCGCATTCTTCCTGCTCCAGGTGCACCGCGTGGGCAAAGACCGAACGCTCCCCCAGCAGACCGAAATGATCGTACACATCCAGATAGCCTTTCCGTTCCGGGAACAAAGACCTGACCCACTCGATCTCCTGCTTGTTTTCGGACAGGTGGGTCTGCATATAGACGTCGTCGTATTCGGCCAGCAGGCGACCGGCCGCGCTCAGCTGTTCGGCGGTGCTGGTGGGCGCGAAGCGGGGCGTCACCGCGTAGAGCTGACGGCCCTTGTTGTGCCAGCGCTCGATCAGCGCCTTGCTGTCCGTATAACCGGACTCCGGCGTATCGAGCAGGTAGTCGGGAGCATGCCGGTCCATCATCACCTTGCCGGCGATCATGCGCATATTGCGCTTGTCGGATTCGGTAAAGAAAGCTTCCACCGACGCCTTGTGCACGGTACCGAACACCATGGCGGTGGTGGTGCCGTTGCGCAGCAGCTCGTCCAGGAACAGGGTCGCCACCCGGGCCGCGTGAGCGGCGTCGACGAACTTGCGTTCTTCCGGAAAGGTATAGTTGTTCAGCCAGTCGAGCAGCTGTTCGCCGTAGGAGGCGATCATCTCGGTCTGGGGAAAATGGATATGGGTATCGATAAAGCCCGAGGTGATCAGCTTGTTGTCGAAACGGATCACCTCAAGATCGGCTGGCTGACGAGCCAGTACCGCCTCGGCCGGACCTATGTCCCGCACATGGCCGTCGGCCACCACCAGCACGCCGTCTTCATAATAGGCATAACTGGCATCGAGGCCGACTTTGGCCGGGTCGGCCAGGCTGTGCAAAATGGCGGCACGATACGCGATAGCATGCGTCATGGTCGTGCTTCTCCTTCAAATAAATGCTTAAATTCGTTGGTCGACGACGGCATCCGCCGATAATTCGCTACCGGCCTCCGCGGTCGTCACCGGCGCCTGATAGGCCGCAATCAGTTGGCCCGCCACCGACACCGCGATTTCCGCCGGGTGCTTGCCGGCCACTTCGGCCAGGCCGATGGGGCAGATCATCCGGGCCAGGGCCCCGTCGTCGAAGCCCCGCTCCCGCAGCCGGTAGTCGAAGCGCTTGCGCTTGGTGCGGGAGCCGATCACCCCGAAGTAGCGGGCGTCGTTGCGTTTGAGAATACGAGCGCACAACTCCAGATCGAGCTGGTGGTTGTGGGTCATCACCAGGTAGAAGCTGCCGGCAGGCTGGTCGTCGACCTCGTCCACCGGGTGCTCGCTCACCACCCTGGTGACGCCGGCGGGCAGTTCGGCGGGAAACTCGCTTTCCCGTTCGTCAATCCAGGTGATGCAAAACGGCAGGGTCGCCAGTATCGAAACCAGCGCCTTGGCCACATGGCCGGCACCGAACAGTACCAGGTGATGGCGGGCCTGCACCACCGGCTCCAGCATGATGGTGGCCATGCCGCCGCAACACTGGCCCAGGCTGGCGCCCAGGTTGAAGCGTTCCACCTTCATCTGCCGCTCACCCCGGGCCAGCATGTCCCGGGCCAGCTCCAGCGCCTTGTATTCGAGGTGGCCACCACCTATGGTGGCATAGCAGCCCTGCTCGGTCACCAGCATCTTGGTGCCGCTGTCCCGCGGGGTGGAGCCCTTGTGCTCCACCACCGTCACCAGCACACAGGGTTCCCCCTTCTGTTCCAGCTCGGCCAGCGCCTGAATCCAGTTATCCTTGAACATAGCTTACTCCTCGAAGACGATGGTTCCGCCACCGGCCTTAGCCTGTTGGCATGCAGAGAGAGACAACCGGGCCACCTCCGCCGACACGCTGTGAATACATCCCTGTACGCTCGCACATGCCATCCCTGGCATGTGACGGTCGGCTGAGGCGCTCCCTGTTGCCTCTTCCAAGCCTGGGCGTTGCCTGATGAGGGCGCCAGCAGGCGACGCCAGAGCAGGAAGGAGGCCAAAGGGTGCTGCTTCGCCGACCCTCTGCGCCAGGGATGGCGCAGCGGAGCCCCCAGGGACGGGTTTACGGCGTGTCGGCGGAGTAGTGCCCTTTGGCCGACCTTTCGCGCTGCATTAACAGTCAACACAAGTTCCAGAGCCAGGCTACCCCTGCCCTTACTTAATCAACACATCCTCGGACTGGGTGGCGGCCTCGTCCTGCTCCACCAGCGCCTGCATCTGCTCCACGCCCCACAGCACCCGCTCCGGGGTGGCCGGCGCGTCGATATGCGGATAGCGACGGTAGCCGGACACGCTGGCCACGGCGTCTTTCAGCGCACACCACACCGACATGCCGAGCATAAAGGGCGGCTCGCCCACGGCCTTGGAGTGGAACACGGTGTCTTCCGGGTTCTTGCGGTTTTCCACCAGCTTGACCCGGAAGTCGATGGGCATGTCCGCCACCGCCGGGATCTTGTAGCCCGCCGGGCCGTTGGTCATCAGCCGGCCCTGGTCGTTCCACACCAGCTCCTCGGTGGTGAGCCAGCCCACGCCCTGGATAAAGGCACCTTCCACCTGGCCGATGTCGATGGCCGGGTTCAGGGAATCACCCACGTCGTGCAGTATGTCGGTACGCAGTATCTTGTACTCGCCGGTCAGGGTGTCCACTACCACTTCGGCACAGGCGGCGCCGTAGGCGAAGTAGTAGAAAGGACGGCCGGAGCCGGTGGCATGGTCGTAGTAGATCTTCGGCGTTTTGTAGAACCCGGTGCTGGAGAGCGAGATCTGGTTGAAATAGGCCAGTTGCACGAACTCCTGGAACGACAGTATCTGGTGGCGGATCTGCACGAAGTTGTTCTTGAACACCACCTCTTCCGGACTGACCTTGAAGTGGCCCGCCGCCCAGTCGATCAGCCGCTGCTTGATGGTCTGGGCCGCGTTCTGGGCCGCCTTGCCGTTCAGGTCGGTGCCGCTGGACGCCGCCGTGGGCGAGGTGTTGGGCACCTTGTCGGTGTTGGTGGCAGTGATCTGGATACGATCGATATCCACCTGAAACTCTTCCGCCACTATCTGGGCCACCTTGATGTTAAGGCCCTGGCCCATTTCGGTGCCGCCGTGGTTGAGGTGGATGCTGCCGTCGGTGTAGATATGCACCAGGGCACCGGCCTGGTTGAGGAAGGTGGCGGTAAAGGAAATACCGAACTTCACCGGGGTGATGGCGATACCCTTCTTGAGGATGGGGCTCCTGGCGTTGAACGCCTTGATCTCCTCCCGCCGCCTGGCGTATTCGGACGACTGCTCCAGATCCGCCACCAGTTCGTGGATGATGTTGTGTTCCACCGGCTGGTGGTAATGGGTGACGTTGCGATCACTCTGGCCGTAGAAGTTGATCTTGCGGATCTCCAGCGGATCCTTGCCGAGCACGGCGGCGATCTCGTCCATCACGTGCTCGATGGTCATCATGCCCTGGGGGCCGCCGAAACCGCGGTAGGCGGTGTTGGAGGCGGTATTGGTCTTGCAGCGGTGGCCGATGACGGTGGCGTCGCCCAGGTAGTAGGCATTGTCCGAATGGAACATGGCCCGATCGACGATGGAGGAAGACAAGTCCGGTGAGTAGCCGCAGTTGCCGGCCACCACGATTTCCGCCGCCTCGATGCGGCCGTTATCGTCGAAGCCGATCTTGTACTGGTTGAAGAAGGGATGGCGCTTGCCGGTCATCATCATGTCTTCCACCCGCGGCAGACGCATCTTGGCCGGACGACCGGTCAACCGGGCCACTACCGCGGCCATGCAGGCCGGACCGGCGGCCTGGGTTTCCTTGCCGCCGAAGCCGCCGCCCATGCGGCGCATGTCGATAACGACCTTGTGCATGGCAACGCCGAGCACGCTGGCCACCAGCTTCTGCACTTCGGTCGGGTTCTGGCTGGAGGTGAACACCAGCATGCCGCCGTCTTCGGTGGGCACGACCGAGCTGATTTGGGTTTCCAGGTAGAAGTGCTCTTGGCCGCCAATATGCAGGCTGCCCTCGATCACGTGCTTGGCGCGCTTGAGCCCGGCGGCGGAATCACCACGCTGCTGCTTGTGGCTTTCGGTGACAAACAGCTCTTTTTCCAGCGCCTCTTCCACCGACAGCACCGCCGGCAGCTCTTCGTATTCCACTATCGCGGCCATGGCCGCCTTGCGGGCGGTGTCGAGGTCGTTGGCGGCCACCGCCAGCACCGGCTGGCCATAGTATTCCACTTTGCCGTCGGCCAGCAGGGGATCACCCGCCAGCACCGGGCCGATATCCAGCTCGCCGGGCACGTCCTCGGCGGTGATGGCGATGGCCACCCCGTCGAATTCATAGCAGGGGCTCACATCCAGCCTGGTGATGCGGGCGTGGGCCTTATCGGACAGCCGGGCGTACACGTGCAGCTGATTGGGGAACTCCAGCCGATCGTCGATGTACTGGGCCTCGCCGGCCACCTGCATGGCGGCACTGTCGTGGGGCACGCTCTTGCCCACGCCGGTTTGCAGGTCCTGTTTGATCCTTTCCATCATTTCGTCGATGGTGAGCGTGTTCAGCGGTTTGTTAGACATAAGACGTCACCCTGGTTTCCAGTTTCAGATCCTGTTGCTCGATAAAGAACTTGTAGAGCAGGTTGGCCGCGGTCTTGCTCCGGTATTCCTTGCTGGCGCGGAAATCGGACAGCGGCTGGAAGTCACCCTCCAGGGCCTTCATCGCCGCTTTGACGGTGGCGTGATTCCAGTTCTGGCCCACCAGCGCCTGCTCGCAGGCCGCGGCCCGTTTGGGCGTGGCCGCCATGCCGCCGAAGCCGATACGGGCTTCCACCACCTTGCCATTGGCTATGATCAGGTTGAAGGCACCGCAGACTGCGGAAATATCGTCGTCTATCCGTTTGGACAGCTTGTACACCCTGAAGTGCTGGTTGGCCGCGGGTTTGGGCACTATCACCTTCTCGATGAACTCGCCTTCCTCCTGGGCGGTCACCTTGTAGCTCAGGAAGTAGTCCTCGATGGGCAGCTCGCGTACCCGTTCGCCCTTGCGCAGCACCAGGCGGGCATCGAGGGCAATCAGCACCGGCGGCGCGTCGCCGATGGGCGAGGCGTTACCGATGTTGCCGCCCAGGGTGCCCTGATTGCGGATCTGCAGGGAAGCGAAGCGGTGCAGCAGCTCGCCGAAGTCGGGATAGCTGCGGCTCAGGGCCTCGTAGCTGTCACTCAAGGAGCGGGCGGCGCCGATCACCAGTTGCTCATCGTCTTCTTCCAGCTGCTTCATGTCGGCCACATTGCCCACGTAGATCATCTTGGGCAGCTCGCGATAGAACTGGGTCACTTCCAGCGCCAGATCGGTGCCGCCGGCCAGCAGCCGGGCATCAGGATGCTGCACCAGCAGGGTCGCCAGTTCGGCGCTGGAGGTGGGCGAAAAGCACACCTTGTCGTCCCCTTCCAGGGTCACCAGGGTATCGGTCTCGATCTGCGCCAGCTTGGCCAGCACCTCGGCCTCGTAGCGGGAAAAGTCGTCGGCCAGCTGCGGCTGCTCGGCGATGGCCTTGGCGGCATCGACGATGGGGCGGTAACCGGTGCAGCGGCACAGGTTGCCGGCCAGGGCCTCGAGGATGTCGTGCTTGTCGGCCGCGGGCTTGTTCTTGCTCAGGGCAAACATCGACATGATAAAGCCCGGGGTGCAGAAGCCGCACTGGGAACCGTGGAAGTCCACCATGCTCTGCTGCACCGGGTGCAGGCGGCCGTCCTTCGACCTGAGGTCCTCCACCGTAATCAACTGCTTGCCGTGCAGCGCCGACACGAAGGTCAGGCAGGAGTTGACCGAGCGATAACGGATGCGATCGCCTTCCGGCTCGCCCAGCACCACGGTACAGGCGCCGCAGTCCCCGGACGCGCATCCTTCCTTGGTGCCGCTCTTAGCCGCGCGGGTACGCAGATAATTCAACACCGTCATATTTGGCGAAAGGTCCTTCTCCTCCCGCAACTCCTGGTTAAGTAGGAACTTAATCAAGGCTTGCCTCCTTCAGTGAGTACACTGCACACATTGCCGACCAAACGGATTGGTTTTGTCTTTAAATGTAATTAAAATAAAAAACTGACCCATGAGTCAACAAAAATTTCACAGCCGGGTAACCGTTTTGTTGCCACTTTTGTTGTCACTGGGTGTTAAGTAGTTGCCGGGACAAGCAATTAGTTAAATAGTTGTATACGTTAGTGACAGCAATTTTTCTGGCCTTTTGTGTTAAGTGTAGCGGGAGCGGAACAGGACATGATTCAAGCAACGGCGCCAACCGAACGACGACGGGTACAGCGGGTGTTTATGGGGGTGGCCCTGGCCATCATGCTGGGAGCACTGGAGATCACCCTGTTGATGCCCGCGCTCTCTACCCTCGGACGGGCTTTTTCGGCACCGGAACTGGCCCCGCTGCTGGTAAGCAGCTACCTCTTTGCCATGACCCTCAGCATGCCCATCTACGGCCGGCTGAGCGACCGCTTCGGGCGCCGTCCCTGCCAGGCCATCGCCATTTTGCTCTTTACCCTGGGCTCGCTCGCCAGCAGCCTGGTCGACACCCTGCCGGCCCTGCTGGCCACCCGGCTGCTGACCGGAGCCGGCGGCGGCGGCCTGATCGCCCTCTCTTTTGCGGTCATCGCCGATGTTATCCCGCCCCGCCACGTGGGCCGTTACCAAGGCTATATTTCCGCCATCTTCGCCATCTCCAGCGTAGCCGGCCCCTTGCTGGGCGCCTTTATCATCGGCCTGCTCGACTGGCGCTGGCTGTTCGTGTTCAAGGTGCCCCTGGGACTGCTGGCGCTCTGGCTCAACCACTGGGCACTGAAAGACCTGGGTCATAAGGGGAACAGAAGCCGGCAGGATACCGTCGGGATTCTGTTGCTGCTGATCACCGGTCTCGGCTGGGGACTGTCGACCAATATCGACCTGATTGCCCCGAAACTGGCTATTTATCAATCACTGCTGCTGGGGCTGGCAACGCTGCTGAGCCTGGGGTTGCTGTGGCAGCAGTGGCGCCATCCAGATCCGGTGCTGCCACTGCGTTTTCTGCAGGAAAAACTATTTCGTACCGCCGTCTTGCTACTCGCCCTCTCGGAAGCCATACGCCTGGCGCTGCTGGTCTATGTGCCCCTCGGGCTGGAGCAACAACTGGGGCTGACCCCATCCCAAACCAGCCTGGTGTTGTTGTGGTTCATCCTGAGCGTGACCCTCGGCACCTTTATCAGCGGCAAGCGCATCGCTCGCCAAGGATTTTGCCAACCCTTTCCCTGGCTGGGCGGGTTGGCTCTGGGGGCGGGCTGTATCGGCCTGTGGTGGGTGTTCCGCCATGATAAACCGGGGCTCTGGCTTTATCCGGCCCTGATTGCTTCCGGGGTCGGTATCGGATTTCTAATCGTGGCCTGCTCCATCGCGGTACAAAATGCCCTGCCTCCCAGGCAACTGGGGTCGGGGCTGGCACTGATGAACTTTATCCGCTCTCTGGGGGGAACTCTGGGTGTGGCCCTGCTCGGTTGGCAATACCAAAGCAGCGCCGACTGGATCATGCCGGTATTTGTATCCATGTCGGGCTATGCCCTGTGTTGCCTGATACTGGGCGTGCTGATGCCGGATGCCAGCCTCGGAGAGACCGCCAAAAACGACCCGGCACCACGCTAGCCCTCGTTCAGTGACGTCACCCGGCAACCATCGATCACCAGCCGGGTGATCACCTCGGCGGCCTGCTCGAAGTCGCCGTCATCGAGCTCAGCCTTGCCCAGCGCCATGGTGATCTGCCAGTTGAAGTCGGCGTAGGTCTGAGTTGAAGCCCATATGGCAAACAGCAGATGGCGGGTATCAACGGAGATCATCAGACCCTGTTCCATCCAGTCCGCCAGCTTGGCACTCAGGGTTCGGGTCTGCTCGCTCAGCCGGGCGATGATATCTTCCGGCAGATGCGGTGCACCGTGCATGATTTCATTGGCAAACACCTTGGAAGCATAAGGATAGTCTTTTGAAATAAGTAGCTTGGCCTTGATATAGGCGGTGAGTGCCTTGACCGGATCCCGATATTCGATAAAAGGGGCAGAGGCCGCCAGCAAGGGCTCGGTCACGCTTTCCAGCACCGCCCGGTACAGTTTTTCCTTGCTGCCGAAGTAGTAGTAGATATTGGGTTTGGGTAATTCGGCCAACTCGGCAATATCGGCGGTTTTAGTGGCGGCATAGCCGTTTTCTGCAAAAATCCGGCTGGCGGCACGGATGATTATTTCTTCGTTCTTTGCTCTTATCCGGGACATACTGATGTTCAGGCTCCAGGCCACAAAATGAGAATTTATTTTTGCTAACCATACCGGAATCCAGTAAAAAAGAGTAAAAAAAAGCGCCCACGTCAGTGGGCGCAGAAAAATGAGTAACCAAGGTTACCCCTCGACCAAAACAACAAGTTTACTACACGGACCGCCAGGCTAGCTGCAATCTGCAACCAGCTCGGCCAATTTGATACCTGCGACCGCGCAGGCTTCGTCCACATCCGACTGATCACCGGTAATACCCACGGCGCCCAGCAGCCGTTGCTGGTCGTCACGGATCAGTACACCTCCCGGTACCGGCAGTATATTGCCCTGAGCCAGTACGTTGACCGCCGACATAAAAGCCGGCCGGGCCGCGGCCATGTCCGCCAGACCGCGCGAACTGCGCCCCAGGGCTATGGCCCCCCAGGCCTTGCCGATGGCAATATCCGGCCGCAACAGACTGGAACCATCCTGACGCTGCAGCGATACCAGCCGGCCGGCATTGTCCAGCACCGCAACGGTGAGCGGTGCCGCAGACACCTCCAGCGCATGTTGCAAGGCGCCGCGCGTGATCGTCAGTGCCTGTTCAAGTGTAACTGTACTCATTACCTGGACTCCCTGTCAGCTGTAACAACGGTGATAAATTGAGTACCAATAAAACACAAAAAAGGAACAATGTTAAGATCATTTGTATACATTTAATCTAAAAGTAATTTTTCCCTTACGCCCCGGATAGAATAAGGACATCTGGAACGAGGAGCTTTACCATCCGGGAAAGCCAGCCATGGCATGTTCTTTGCTGTATCCTATGGCGGTTCGCACGGGCATCTGGGATGGGGAAGAAAGGTATGCTGGACTTACGACAGGTTTCGCCGGTTAACTGGTTTATGTGCTGGTTGCTGCTGAGCTGCACCCTGATCACCTTGCTGCCGGACAGTCTTTTTACCGGCGCCGCCGGCCTCTGGCTGGCCAATTTTCAGTTGCTGTTCATACTGGGCATGGTCGCATCCGCTTCCTATTTTCTATCCCATGCCGCCATCATGCTGTTTCAGCACCTGTTTTACCGCAAGCAACGCCTGGTAAGGCAGAAGCTGCTGAAGGAACTGCTGGACTATCTGGATGCCGGTGAAAAAGCGGTACTGCGGGAGTTCGTAATCCAACGCAAGAGCGTCATAAAATTGCCGGTGACCGAGCCTGCCGTCAAAAATCTGTTGGAGCAAGGCATTTTGACCTACGCCTATGGCGAGCCCAACGAACCAGGCCTCAACGCCATTAAGCCATTGATGATCACCATCGAAACCCGTCCACTGCTGACCTTCAAGGTGCTGGGGCTGAATCCGGCCAATATGACCGAAGAGCAGAAAAACATGATCCTCAATACCCGCCCCAAATACGCCTATAAACAGCTGGGCCGGAACTGAGCTCCCGAGACCGCACCGGGCCCTGCCGGCTTTGTCAGCCGGCGGTTCTCTCCTTCAGGTAACCTTCATAATCCGGGATACGGATGCTGAAATCCCGGCTCATCTGGGTACTGTCCATCAACATGTCGGCGGTGGAGATATTGGTTGCAACCGGGATATTCCACACCGTGGCCAGGCGCAGCAGGGCCTTGACGTCCGGGTCGTGCGGTACCGCATTGAGCGGGTCCCAGAAAAAAATCAGTACATCGATTTTTCCTTCCGCAATCATCGCACCCAACTGCTGATCCCCCCCCATGGGGCCAGACATCAGGCAGCGCACCGGCAGCCCGACCTTGCGGCTGAGCATGGTACCTGTGGTGCCGGTGGCATACAGGTGGTGCAGTTTCAGCTCTTCGGCCCGGCTGGCCACCCACTCCAGCAGTTGCTCTTTCATATGGTCGTGGGCGACCAAGGCGACATTTTTGTGCGAAGGCAGAGTTCTTTGAGTATTTTTCATCGCTATCTACATCCTTGCTAAAGTCTGGTTCCATAATATCCAAAGCCGGCACGGATGAGCAGCCCTAAACAACAAAAAGCCCCGCGCGGTTTTTTTGTTGTTGCCCGGAGCCTGAACTTAGTCATCGTCCACACACTGGGCCTGCTGATAGCTCTGGAGCCCCGCCTTGCCGATAAGCCCGAGCCGGGTCTCGAGCCAGTCTACATGCTCTTCTTCGTTTTCCAGGATCTCGCTGAACAGATCCTGGCCGATATAATTCCGCACCGACTCCACATAGGCGATGGCTTCCTTGAGGTCGGGAATGCCATCCGTCTCCAGCGGCAGATCGGCCTTGAGCATTTCCTCGGAGTCTTCACAGATACGCAGACGACCGACAGCCTGCAGGGTGGGAATGCCTTCCAGAAACAGAATATGTTCGGCCAGGCGGTCTGCATGTTTCATTTCTTCGATGGATTCGTGGTATTAGTGCTTCAGGCCCCAATCCTTGTACATTCAGGCATGCAGGAAATACCGGTTGATGGCAATCAGCTCGCTGCCCAGCACCTGGTGAGGTGGGAAATAATCTTGGGGTCCCCTTTCACAGAACCGGACTCCTGTCGGTGGAAAGCCCTCTAAAAGTGGTTCAGGGGATAAAATTGATAACGCGGGGTCAGGCGACTTCGTAGTAAAGCGGGGTCTTGGCGTTCTCTTCGGCCAATATGGCCATGGCCACCGGGACACACTTGCCACACTGGGAACCCACACCCAGTTCGCGCTTCAGCTGTTTGAACTCGGAGTTACCTTCGGCAATGGCCTGCTTAAGCTGACGCTCGGTAATGCCTTTGCACAAACACACATACATAAGAGAAATCCTCCGCCTCGACAGAACAAATCTAAATGATAGTGGTTATCAATGCAAGTCATCCTGACCGAAAAAAAACGGCTCAGATCACATATTCAGGCTGAGTCGTCAGCCCGTTCCAGGCCTGATACATGGTCAGGAACACCTCGCCGTTCAGGCTGTCGAGCAAGGTGCTCTGCTGCAGTCGATCCATCACCGGTCCCTTGACTTCGGCAAGATGAAAACCGATGCCGGCCAGTTGCAGCCGCGCGTTGATCATCAGCAGGCTGTCCAACGCAGAGGCATCGATACGGTTGACAGCGCTGCATTGCAGCACCAGATGCCGTAGTTCGGGTCTGACACTCACCAGGGTGGCGACGATGTCTTCCAACTGACCGGCGTTAGCGAAATACAGACTTTCATCCACCCGCAGGCAGAGCAGGCTCTTGTCCAGTTCTACCCGGTGACGCAGCCGGTTGCGGAAATGCTCGGTGCCGGCGATGAGACCGACTTCGGCCCAGTGCGGCTTGTAGCTGTGATAGAGATGCAGCAGCAGGGAAACCGCAATCCCGGCCAGTAATCCCAGCTCCACGTTCACCGCCAGGGTCACCAGGAAGGTCAGCGCAAGGGCGGCAAAGTCGGTTCGGGAGTAACACCAGGTGCGGCGAAACTGGCCCAAATCCAGCAGCCCCAGCACGGCGACGACGATGGTGGCGGCCAGCACAGCCTTGGGCAAGACACTGAGCCAGGGCGCAAACAAGAGCCCCGCCAGGCCGATGCCGACGGCGGTATAGATGCCGGCCGCCGGGGTCTGGGCGCCGGCATCGAAATTAACCACGGAGCGAGCGAAGCCGCCGGTAACCGGCATGCCCCCGGACAAACCGGCGGCGATATTGGAGACGCCCAACCCGATCAGCTCCTGGTTGGCGGAAATGCGCTGGCGTCGCCTGGCCGCCAGCGTCTGTCCCACAGAAACCGACTCCACGAAGCCCACCAGTGCCAACAACAACGACGGCAGTATCAGTGCCTGCCAAGGCAAGGCAGACCAACGCGGCCAGCTCCAGGCGGGCAACCCCGCCGGCACCTCCCCCACCAGGGCAACGCCCAGGGCCTCCAGGTCGAGTGCCCACGACAGCAGTATACCGGCGACCACCAACAGCGCCGGAGACAGCCGTACCAGAGAAGTGGACAACAGCTTGCTGACCCCCAGGCGCAACAGCATGGCCTGCAACCGGTAACGGGCCCAGAACAGCGTGAGCAAACTGGCCGTGGAAATTGCCAGGGTGGCCAGGGTGATGGCATCCCGCTGCGTGAGCAGCGTTGCCAGGGCCATCAACTGATGGCTCTCCAGCCTCACCCCCAGCAAAGGGCCGAGCTGGCTGAGGGTGATCAGCAGGGCCGAGGCACTGATAAAGCCCGACATCACCGGGTGGCTGATAAAGTGCGCGACAAAGCCCAGCCGCAGCAGGCCGAACAGTAGCAACCAGCCGCCGCTCATCAGGGCCAGGGCCAGGGCGCCATTCAGGTAATGTACCCCTTCGAGTTGCAGTTGCCCCAGGATGGAGGCCGTCATCAGCGACAGCACCGCCACCGGCCCGACCGAGAGAGTGCGGCTCGAGCCGAAAAAGCCATAGGCTACCAGCGGCAATATGCTGGCATAAAGCCCCACTTCCGGCGGTAACCCCGCCAGCAGGGCATAGGCCAGGGACTGGGGGATCAGCATCAAGGTCACGATCAGCGCCGCCCCCAGATCCTGGGCCAGGGTGGCCCTGTCGTAGTGGCGGCACCAGTCGAGCAGAGGCCGCAGCACGGCTCAGCTCTTGAAACGGGCGTCGAACAACGGAGCCATCGGTGACAGGTCGTAACCGGCCTGGGCGGCGGCGGCGACCAGTTCCGCCGATGTGTGCCGGCTAGACTGAGCCAGGGCCCAGAGTGTGATGGAACGGGTACCGCTACGGCAGAAGGCCAACACCGGTTGTCCGGTCGCGGCCAGGACCTGGTCGAAGGCCATGACGGCCTCCGGGGTGAAGTTGCCGGAGCTGATGGGAATCCAGTGCCAGTCGAAACCCAGCTCCCGCGCCCTGGCCGCCAGCATTTCGGCCCCGGGTTGCCCATCCACCTCTCCGTCGGGCCTGTTGCAGATCAGGGTTCCGAATCCCTGGGCCTTCAGCTGGGGCAGATCGGCCTCGGTGACCTGATCCGCAACGGCGAAGGAGGCGTTAACCTGTCTGATGTCCATATTGATCCTCGCTATAAAAGGCAACGGCGTTGAAAGATAGCCGACATCGAGCGCCAACATTAAATTAGAATATTCTAATTTTTTATTTTCATGCAAGCCCCAAAACGCAAAAAGGAGGCCGAAGCCTCCTTTTTAGCGCGGATCAGATCAATTACTTGACGATCTTGGCTACCACGCCGGCGCCTACGGTACGGCCACCTTCACGGATGGCGAAACGCAGACCTTCTTCCATCGCGATGGGAGCAATCAGGCTGACCACCATCTTGATGTTGTCGCCAGGCATAACCATCTCGACGCCTTCCGGCAGTTCGATGGTACCGGTCACGTCAGTAGTACGGAAGTAGAACTGGGGACGGTAGCCTTTGAAGAACGGGGTGTGACGACCACCTTCTTCCTTGGACAGCACGTATACTTCAGATTCGAAGTCGGTGTGCGGCTTGATGGAGCCGGGCTTGGCCAGAACCTGACCACGCTCAACGTCTTCACGCTTGGTGCCACGCAGCAGTACGCCCACGTTCTCACCGGCACGGCCTTCGTCCAGCAGTTTGCGGAACATTTCAACGCCGGTACAAGTGGTCTTGGTGGTATCCTTGATACCCACGATTTCCACTTCTTCACCCACTTTCACGATACCGCGCTCAACACGGCCGGTGACCACGGTACCACGACCCTGGATGGAGAATACGTCTTCGATCGGCATCAGGAAGGCACCGTCGATGGCACGCTCGGGCTCAGGGATGTAGGTATCCAGGGCGTTGGCCAGCTCGATGATTTTCTCTTCCCACTGAGCATCGCCTTCCAGACCTTTCAGGGCAGAACCCTGGATAACCGGGATGTCGTCGCCCGGGAAGTCGTACTCGGACAGCAGCTCGCGCACTTCCATTTCTACCAGCTCGAGCAGCTCTTCATCGTCAACCATGTCACACTTGTTCATGAACACAACGATGTAAGGTACGCCTACCTGGCGGGCCAGCAGGATGTGTTCACGGGTTTGCGGCATGGGACCGTCGGTGGCGGCCACAACCAGGATGGCGCCATCCATCTGGGCAGCACCGGTGATCATGTTTTTCACATAGTCGGCGTGGCCAGGGCAGTCAACGTGAGCGTAGTGACGGATTTCGGTGTCGTACTCAACGTGAGAGGCGGCGATGGTGATACCACGGGCTTTTTCTTCCGGAGCGTTGTCGATCTGATCGAACGCGCGGGCAGAACCGCCGAATTTCTTGGCCAGCACGTTGGTGATGGCAGCGGTCAGGGTGGTTTTACCGTGGTCAACGTGGCCGATGGTACCGACGTTTACGTGCGGTTTTGTACGTTCAAATTTTTCTTTAGACACGACCTAGTCCTTCCTAGTTTGATCCCACCCGCAGTACGGGTGGGGAGTTAAAACAAAAATTAATTAACCTTTACGATAAGCGATAACCGCTTCTGCCATGCTCGCAGGCACTTCGGCGTACTTGGCAAACTCCATGGAGTAAGAAGCACGACCCTGAGTCTGGGAGCGCAGATCGGTGGCGTAGCCGAACATTTCGGACAGCGGTACCAGGGCATTGATAATCTTGCCGGTAGGACCGTCTTCCATGCCTTCGATGATACCACGACGACGGTTTACGTCACCGATCACATCACCCATGTACTCTTCCGGCGTTTCTACTTCAACCTTCATCATCGGCTCAAGCAGCGCAGGATTACACTTCATGAAACCAGCTTTGAACGCCATGGAACCGGCGATCTTAAAGGCCATTTCAGAAGAGTCAACATCGTGGTAAGAACCGTCGTACAACGTGATCTTGATGTCTTCAATCGGATAGCCGGCCAGAACACCCTGCTTCATCTGCTCTTGAATACCTTTGTCGACGGCAGGGATGTATTCCTTCGGAATCACACCACCGACAACGGCGTTCTCGAACTTGTAGCCGGCGCCGGCTTCTTGTGGCTCGATCTTGATCCAGACGTGACCGAACTGGCCACGACCACCGGACTGACGCACGAATTTGCCTTCCTGCTCCACGGAGCCACGAATGGTTTCACGGTAGGCCACCTGGGGTTTGCCCACGTTGGCTTCTACCTTGAACTCGCGCTTCATGCGATCGACGATGATGTCCAGGTGCAGCTCACCCATACCGGCGATGATGGTCTGGCCGGATTCTTCGTCGGTCCATACGCGGAAAGACGGGTCTTCCTGCGCCAGGCGTCCCAGGGCCAGGCCCATTTTCTCCTGGTCGGCCTTGGTTCTCGGCTCGACGGCAACGGAGATAACCGGCTCGGGAAACTCCATCCGCTCGAGGATGATAGGCGCGTCCTGGGCACACAGGGTGTCACCGGTGGTCACGTCTTTCAGTCCGATGGCGGCGGCGATGTCACCGGCACGCACTTCCTTGATCTCTTCGCGCTTGTTGGCATGCATCTGTACGATACGGCCGAAGCGCTCGCGCTTGCCCTTGACAGAGTTCAGCACGGAGTCGCCGGAGTTGATCACACCGGAGTACACCCGGAAGAAGGTCAGGTTGCCCACGAAGGGGTCGGTCGCGATCTTGAACGCCAGTGCGGAGAAAGGCGCAGCATCGTCGGCCGGACGGGTATCCGGGGTCTCGCCGTCTTCTTTCACGCCGGTGATGGCATGAACTTCTACCGGTGAAGGCAGATATTCAACCACCACGTCCAGCATGGCCTGTACACCCTTGTTCTTGAACGCTGAGCCACAGGTCACCAGGATGACGTCGTTGTTCAGCACCCGTTGGCGGAGGGCTGACTTGATTTCTTCTTCGGTCAGCTCGCCCTCTTCCAGGTACTTGTCCATCAGTTCTTCGTTGGCTTCGGCAGCCGCCTCTACCAGGTTCTGGTGCCATTCTTCGGCCAGATCCTGCAGTTCGGCGGGAATGTCTTCGTAGACAAAAGAGGTACCGTTGTCTTCGTCACTCCAGTTAATGGCCTTCATCTTGATGAGGTCAATAACGCCTTTGAAGTTTTCTTCAGAACCGATCGGCAACTGAACAGGAATAGCCACCCCTTTCAGGCGGCTCTTGATCTGCTCGACAACACGCAGGAAATTGGCACCGGTACGGTCCATCTTGTTGACGAACGCAATCCGCGGAACCTTGTACTTGTTGGCCTGGCGCCATACGGTTTCGGACTGAGGCTGAACACCACCCACCGCACAGTAAACCATGACGGCACCGTCGAGTACTCGCATGGAACGCTCAACTTCGATGGTGAAGTCCACGTGTCCAGGGGTGTCGATGATGTTGATACGATGCAGGGGGAACTGGTGCGCCATACCGTCCCAGAAACAGGTGGTCGCGGCGGAGGTGATAGTGATACCACGCTCTTGCTCCTGCTCCATCCAGTCCATGGTAGCAGCGCCATCATGCACTTCACCGATTTTATGACTGACACCGGTATAGAACAGAACACGCTCGGTAGTAGTAGTTTTACCTGCGTCGATGTGAGCACTGATACCGATGTTACGATAGCGCTCAATTGGGGTTGTACGAGCCACAATAGTATCCTCTTGCTAAGGTCAACTGTCCTTAGTCAGCAATCGAAGGGCGCGGCCTTGACCGCGCCCATCCAATTACCAGCGATAGTGTGCGAACGCTTTGTTTGCTTCAGCCATACGGTGCACGTCTTCACGCTTCTTAACCGCAGAGCCTTTGTTTTCAGCGGCATCCAGCAGCTCGCCAGCCAGACGCTGAGCCATAGATTTTTCACCACGCTTACGAGCGGCATCGACCAACCAGCGCATGGCCAGGGCATTACGACGCACCGGGCGTACTTCAACCGGAACCTGGTAGGTAGAACCACCCACCCGGCGGGATTTAACTTCAACAGTAGGACGAACATTGTCCAGGGCTTCTTCGAACAGAGCCAGATGCTCTTTGCTGGTTTTGCCAGCAACGATGTCCAAAGCACCGTAAACAATCTTTTCAGAGGTAGATTTCTTACCGTCTACCATTACTACGTTTACGAATTTTGCCAGCAGTTCGGATCCGAACTTGGGATCCGGCAGGATTTTACGCTGGCCGATTACGCGACGTCTTGGCATTGCAAACTCTCCGTAACTTCAGGGATAACCCAAAACACAGGTTAAAAAATAAAATGTTTGGCCTTACTTAACGGAGAACCATTAAGCCTTGGGCTTCTTGGCGCCGTACTTGGAACGACCCTGGCGACGGGCGGAAACACCAGAGGTGTCCAGTGCGCCACGCACGGTGTGATAGCGCACACCGGGCAAATCTTTAACACGGCCACCGCGGATCAGCACAACGGAGTGCTCTTGCAGGTTGTGACCTTCACCACCGATGTAGGAGTTGACCTCGAAACCGTTGGTCAGACGAACACGGCACACCTTACGCAGTGCGGAGTTCGGCTTCTTCGGGGTGGTGGTGTATACGCGGGTACATACGCCGCGTTTTTGCGGGCAAGCTTCCAGCGCCGGAACGTTGCTTTTGGCTACGTTCTGTTGGCGAGGCTTGCGTACCAGCTGGTTAATTGTTGCCATTAACAGCTCCTGAAAATGTCGTTCTACAGTTGTGAAAAATCTATCCCCAAAAGTGGGGACGCAAAATTCTATGCCCGCCTCGATTGTGAGTCAAGATTTATACAATTCTTGCCGGATGATTTCTGCCGCCGGCTTCACCAGGCCTGGGGGCTGCCCCAGGCTGCCACCAGGCCCACCAGTTCATCCATGGTGATCGGCTCGCCCAGCGCCGTGTTCAGCCCTCTTGCCTGCAGATCTTCCCGCATTACATACAGGCAACCGCTGTCGGACAACGCCTGTAATCGAACCTGCCAGGCCGGCACTACTGCGGCGATGACCGCATCCTGCCATAGCAATAACCGATCTCCTTCCTGCATATAGAACAGGGCCTGGGTTAAGTCCTGGTGGCTGAAAGGGGAATGCCTTACCGTATGCAGCATGCTCACCTCAAAAGCTCAGGCGCACAGTGTAATCGGCCAGTTGCCGCTGCAACTCGGGCAATGACAACACTGTTGCCTCGATAGTTAGAGCCGTGTCGCTCAATCCGCGTTCCGCCAGCGACTCGGCACAGACGTATACCGCCTCGATATCATAAAGTTCGAGCAGACCGAAGGTCGGCGCGTAGTGACGTCCCAGCACGGCGGCAGGATCCTGCCCGCTCTGCAACTGGTAAACGCCGTCACCGATAAAAAACACGGCGATGTCTTCGCTCAGGGCCGAGGTAGCCAGCACCGCATCCAGCCCCTCCCGGCCAGAGGCCGAGCCGTGAGGCGGAGTACGAAAAACAAAAGCAAGAGTGTTCATCAGAATTGCACCACCCGGTCGGCGCTTAAGGAAGCCTGTGCCAGTGCCCCCAGCCCGCTGAGACGAAAAGGCGCTGCCACATTCCACTGCACCACCCCGGCCTGGTGCGAAGAGGTCTCGTCACTGAGCCCGCGTCGTAATGCCGCCGCCACGCAGAGATCCAGCGCCAGCCCCTGTTGCTCGGCCAGTTCGACCCAGGCCCGGTGCAGGTCGACTTCATCCCCGGCCGGCTGCACCAGCAAATTGCCGTTATGTACCCCTTCCTGATAGAAGAAGATACTGTCGATGACATGTCCCTGCTGCAACAGAGCCCGGGCGAAGCGGTAGGCGTCGGCAGATGACTGGGTGCCGTAGCAGGGGCCGGTGACCAGCAGGGCAAAATGGAGGTGGGTACGGTTCATCTGTACATCCGAAAGACGGGGCGATCTCGGACCACCCCGGACAAGATTTATTCGACGTAGGCCACGGCCTCGACTTCGACCAGGACATCCTTGGGAAGACGGGCCACTTCCACGCAGGAGCGGGCCGGGGCGCCGGCCACGAAGTAGCTGGCGTAGACTTCGTTGAACGCCAGGAAGTTGTTCATGTCGGACAGGAAGCAGGTGGTCTTCAGCACGCTGGACGCGTCGGCCCCGGCTTCGGCCAGCACGGCCATCAGGTTGTCCATCACCTGCTTGGTCTGGGCTTCGATACCGCCCTCAACGATATCCATGCTGGCCGGGTCGAGCGGGATCTGACCGGAAGTGTAGACCATGTTGCCGATACGGGTGGCCTGAACATAGGGGCCAATGGCAGCAGGGGCGTTGTCGGTGGCGATTACGGTTTTAGTCATGGGTACTCCTGGTTAGGCGATGGGTTCTTCGTCATCGCGTTTTTTTTGCCGTATATAAAGATAGACGGTGTGTTTGGATATATTCAGTTTGTCCGACACCATGGCAATGGCGTCCTTGATGTCGAAAATGCCTTTCTCATAGAGAGTGGTGACGATCTGCTTGTTCTTGGCGTTGTTGGCCACATCCGGGTCGGCATTGATTTCCTCGATGGTCCGTTCCACCGTCAGGGTCACCAGTTCTTCCACATTGTTGCTGAAGTTCTCCGGCGAGACTTCCGTCAACTCGGGCACCTTGGGTAAGAAATCGGCCATAAATTCATGAAAAGGCGCACCCAGGTGCAGATTGATACACAGCAGGCCGATGATATCGCCCTGAAGGTTACGCAGTGCCAGCGTCGAGGATTTCATCGGGGAACCTTGCCGGCTTTGGGTAAAATACGCCGGGCTGTGGTCTACCCCCTGCTGCTCCAGTTCTGGCAGCAGACGCAGTGCCAGATCGGTAATGGGCGCGCCCTGAGTACGCCCGGTATTGAAACCGTTGGCAATCTTGACCACCGAGCACTCCAAATCTTCCAACGAGTGCAACACCACCTCACAGTGCTTGCCAAACATGTCGGCCAGCCCATCCACCATGCCCGCATAACCGGCCAGCAATTGTCGATCCTGCTGGCTGAATACTCGCTTGGTGGCACTTTTTTTGAGGGAACGCGCTGTCCCCGTTTCCGCTGGCATTTCTGGCTCCCTACCGGATGTCTCGCTCCGATTTTCAACCGATGATGCCAGATGTCAACTTTTTTTGAAGGGTATAAAAAAACCGCCCGCAGGCGGTTTCCCTGTTTATCCTTCAGGCCCGCAGCGATTTTTCACCGCGGGACACGCCGCAGACTCCGCTACGCACCACCTCCACCACTTCGGTGGTGTCGCTCATGTTGCGAATAAATGCATCCAGCTTGTCGCTGGTGCCTACCAGTTGCACCGTATAGAGGTGAGGCGTCACATCGACGATCTGGCCGCGGAAGATATCGGCGGTACGCTTCACTTCGTCCCGGTTGGCACCGTCGGCACGCACCTTGACCAGCACGATTTCCCGCTCGATATGATCACCGTCGGTCAGGTCGCTCACCTTGAGCACGTCCACCAGTTTATTCAACTGCTTGGTGATCTGCTCGATAACCCTGTCGTCGCCCATGGTGACGATGGTCATGCGTGACAGAGTGGGATCCTCGGTGGGCGCCACCGTCAGGGTCTCGATATTGTAAGCCCGCTGGGAGAACAGCCCCACCACCCGGCTCAGGGCCCCGGATTCGTTCTCCAGCAACAAGGATATAATACGCCGCATCAGGTTCTCTCCGTTTTGCTTAACCACATTTCATCCATGGCGCCGGTCTTGATCTGCATGGGGTAGACATGCTCTTCCGGGTCGATCTGGATATCCATAAACACCAGCTTGTCGGTGAGGGAGAAACATTTCTCCAGCGCCGCATCCAGCTCGGCCGGATCGGTCACCCGCATGCCCACATGGCCATAGGCCTCGGCCAGCTTGACGAAGTCGGGCAAGGAGTCCATGTAGGAGTGGCTCTGCCGCCCTTCATAGAACATCTTCTGCCATTGCTTCACCATGCCCAGGGCCTGGTTGTTCATGGAAATGATCTTCACCGGAATGTTGTACTGCATGCAGGTGGAGAGTTCCTGGATATTCATCTGGATGGAGCCGTCACCGGTCACACAGACGGAAATCGCATCCGGCCGCGCCATCTTGGCCCCCATGGCCGCCGGCAGACCGAAACCCATAGTGCCGAGACCACCGGAGTTGATCCACTGGCGCGGCTTGTCGAAAGGATAGTAGAGGGCGGCGAACATCTGGTGCTGGCCCACGTCCGAACTGACCATGGCCTCGCCCTTGGTGATGCGGTATACCGCCTCGATCACCTGCTGGGGCTTGATGTACTTGTCGCTCTTCTCATAGCGCAGGCAATCGCGGGCACGCCACTGTTCGATCTGCGTCCACCAGTCGCTCATGGCCTGGCTGTCGGTTTTGAGCCCCAGCTCGCGAATGGCATCCAGCATCTGCGCCAGCACCGTGTCGGCCGAGCCGACGATGGGAATGTGGGCCTGGATGGTCTTGGAAATGGAAGTGGGATCCACGTCCACATGCACTATGGTGGCATGGGGGCAGAACTTGGCCACGTTGTTGGTCACTCGATCGTCGAAACGAGCACCGATGGCCAGGATCAGATCCGAGTTATGCATGGTCTTGTTGGCTTCGTAAGTACCATGCATACCGAGCATACCAACAAACTGCTTATGGGTACCGGGCATGCTGCCGAGGCCCATCAGGGTATTGGTGACCGGCAGGTTGAACAGCTCGGCCAGCTGCACCACCAGGGCACTGGCTTCGGCGGTGACGGCACCACCACCGACATACATGACCGGGCGCTTGGCTTCGGCCAGTGCCTTCATGGCCTTCTTGATCTGGCCTTTATGGCCGACCCCGGTCGGGTTGTAGGAGCGCATGTCCACCGAACTGGGGTAAGCGTAAGGGTGTTTCTCTCTCGGATTCTGCACGTCTTTCGGCAGGTCGACCACCACCGGTCCGGGACGACCGGTCGCCGCTATGTAGTAGGCTTTCTTGATGGCCAACGGAATATCGGTAGCCTTTTTGCACAGGAAGCTGTGTTTCACGATAGGCCGGGAAATACCGATCATGTCGGTTTCCTGGAAGGCATCATCACCGATGTAGTTGGTTGGCACCTGGCCGGACAGGATGACCATGGGGATGGAGTCCATATAGGCGGTCGCAATACCGGTGATGCAGTTGGTCGCTCCCGGGCCCGAGGTGACCAGCACGGTGCCGACTTTGCCGGTGGCACGGGTATAACCATCGGCCATGTGCACGGCGGCCTGCTCATGGCGTACCAGCACGTGCTCAATTTTACTGTTTTCGAATAAGGCGTCATAGATATCAAGTACTGAGCCGCCGGGATAACCGAAGATATGTTCGATCCCCTGGTCTTCCAGCGCTCGCACTACCATTTCCGCGCCTGATAACATCTCCATGATAAGCCCTCCAGGCTCTGCTCCGTTCACGTTACCGCTCTCCCCTATCGATATTTACAGCCTGGCCCGGCCGGGATATCACAATATGACAAAGCGAGCAGCTTTTTATCTTTATAAAACAAACACTTCTGCCAGATAGGCTACAAATAAGCAGAAAAGGGATGAAAAATCACCTTAACCTGCTTTAAATCGCTTGTCTATGGCTTTATACAAAGCTTGCGTTGAGCCGTCTGGCAGCACCTTTATAGCATATTCCGCACGGGTCAAAGGGGGCCAGTTTCGGCCTTACAGGCAGACCACCGCCACTCCCGCATCCGGCCAGCCCATCCTTCCGGCATTCCTCCCGAAACGCGATATAGAGCACCGGCACTACGCCCTCCGACACCGGTGATGCGGTCATGACGGTCACGACCATAAAAAAAGCGACAAAAGGCAATCATTGGTTTAGTCGAAATAACACCATAAAAAAAGAGCAAAAAATTAATATTAAATTGAAAATCAACATATGACACCACAACAAAGACAATAAGAAGTCATTAAAACCACGGACACCCCACCATGAAAGCACTTCAAAACATTGACACTGCTGCAGATTCCCGTTATTGGTATAGCGTTGTTAACGGATTCTTCTTTCGGTGATGAGTGATATGCAAAAGCACATTCAGCTACTACTACTAACTCTAGAGGTGCACAAGCGCACGGGTTAGGCGTAGCTGGAATTCATCATCCACATATTCAAGTTAAAACCCGTGCCATCCGCACGGGTTTTTTATATCTGTCGCGGGTGGCACGGATAAACAGAGGGGAAGCGACATGTCGAGCCAAGTCATTATATTCGATACCACCTTACGGGACGGCGAACAGGCGCTTTCCGCCAGCCTGACGGTCAAAGAAAAACTGCAGATCGCCCTGGCTCTGGAGCGGCTCGGGGTGGACGTGATGGAAGTGGGTTTCCCCATTTCTTCCCCCGGTGACTTCGAGTCGGTCCAAACCATCGCCCGCCATATCAAGAACAGCCGGGTCTGTGCCCTGTCCCGCGCCCTCAAGGCCGATATCGACGCCGCCGGTGAAGCCCTGCGGGTGGCGGACCAGTTCCGTATCCACACCTTTATCTCCACCTCCGACATCCATGTGCAGAGTAAACTGCGCAAGGATTTCGACTCCGTGGTGGAAATGAGTGTCGCCGCGGTCAAACACGCTCGTGGCTATACGGACGATGTGGAGTTTTCCTGTGAAGACGCCGGCCGCACCCCCATCGACAACCTGTGCCGCATGGTCGAAGCAGTCATCAAGGCTGGCGCCCGTACCGTCAATATTCCCGACACCGTGGGTTATACGGTGCCGAGCGAGTTCGGGGGCATCATCCAGACCCTGTTCAACCGGGTGCCCAATATCGACCAGGCGGTGATCTCGGTGCACTGCCACGACGACCTCGGCATGTCGGTGGCCAACTCCATCGCCGCGGTGCAGCAGGGTGCCCGCCAGATCGAATGTACCATCAACGGCATCGGTGAGCGGGCCGGCAACTGCTCGCTGGAAGAAGTGGCCATGGTCATGAAGACCCGGGGTGAGCTGCTCGGGGTACACACCAACATCAGGCATCAGGAAATCTACCGGACCAGCCAGCTGGTGCGCAACCTGTGCAACATGCCGGTACAACCCAACAAGGCCATCGTCGGTGCCAACGCCTTCGCCCACTCCTCCGGCATTCACCAGGACGGCGTGCTGAAGAACAAGAACACTTACGAGATCATCACCCCCGAGAGCATCGGCCTGCCCACCAACCATCTCAACCTGACTTCCCGCTCCGGCCGCCACGTGATCAAACACCGCATGAGCGAGATGGGCTATACCGAGCAGGACTATGATCTCGACAGCCTGTACCAGAGCTTCCTTGCCCTGGCGGACCGCAAGGGCCGGGTGTTCGACTACGATCTCGAAGCCCTGGTGTTCTTCAGCCAGATCCACGAAGAACCGGAACAATTCAAGCTCAAGTACCTGAGCGTACAGTCCGGCAGCAACGTGATGTCCACCGCCAGCGTACGCATGCTGGTGGGGGGCGAAACCGTCGACGAGGCCGCCGTCGGTAACGGCCCGGTGGATGCGGTATACCAGTGCATCAATCGCGTCACCGGCTACGACATCCGCATCGACAAGTACGAGCTCAAGAGCAAGGGCGAAGGCAAAGACGCCCTTGGCCAGGTAGACATCGTCGCCGAATACAAGGGCCGCAAGTTCCACGGCATGGGCCTGGCCACCGATATCGTCGAGTCCTCCGCCCAGGCGCTGATACACGTGATCAACAGCATCTACCGCGCCGAGCAGGTGGCCGAGAAGAAAGAAGAAATCCAAAAGAAAATTCGTATGGAGACAGTGTGAGTATGAGTGCAAGCTACAAGGTCGCCGTCTTGCCGGGCGACGGCATCGGCCCCGAAGTGATGGCGCAAGCCCTCAAGGTACTGGACAAGGTGCAGGCCGAGTTCGACTTCAGCCTGGAACTGGCCCACCATGACGTGGGCGGCATCGCCATCGACAACCACGGCACTCCGCTGCCGGCGACGACCCTGGCCGGCTGTGAAGCCGCCGACGCCATCCTGTTCGGCTCGGTCGGCGGCCCCAAGTGGGAAAAGCTGCCTCCCAATGAGCAACCCGAGCGCGGCGCCTTGCTGCCCCTGCGTGGCCACTTCAAGCTGTTCTGCAATATGCGTCCCGCCAGGATCTACCAGGGTCTGGAAGGCTTCTCCCCGCTGCGTGCCGACATCAGCGCCCGCGGCTTCGATATTCTGTGCATGCGTGAGTTGACCGGCGGTATCTACTTCGGCCAGCCCAAAGGCCGGGAAGGGTCGGGCCCCGAAGAGAAGGCGTTCGACACCGAGGTTTATCACCGCTTCGAAATCGAGCGCATCGCCCGACTGGCATTCGAGGCGGCCCGCGGCCGTCGCGGCCTGGTCACCTCGGTGGACAAGGCCAACGTGTTGCAGGCCTCCATCCTGTGGCGGGAAGTAGTTATCGAGGTGGCCAAGGATTACCCGGACGTGACCCTGAACCATATCTACATCGACAACGCGACCATGCAGCTGATCAAGGATCCGTCCCAGTTTGACGTGCTGCTGTGCTCCAACCTGTTCGGCGACATCATCTCCGACGAGATGGCGATGATCACCGGCTCCATGGGCCTGCTGCCCTCGGTCAGCCTGAACGACAAGGGCTTCGGCCTGTATGAGCCGGCCGGCGGCACCGCCCCGGATATCGCCGGCAAGAACATCGCCAATCCCATTGCCCAGATCCTCTCGGCCGCCCTGATGCTGCGTTACAGCTTCAAGCAGGAAGATGCCGCCCAGGCCATAGAGCGGGCCGTAAGCGAAACCCTGGCCGCGGGTTACTTCACCGGCGATCTTTACAGTGCCGATGCCGAACATCCGGTACAGAGCACCAGTCAAATGGGTGAGCAGATAGTCGCGCGTATCAGGAGAGCAAGCTAATGGCCAAGACCCTCTATCAGAAAGTGTTCGACGCCCACCTGGTGCGCAATGAAGCCGGTGAAACCCCGCTGCTCTACATCGACCGCCACCTGGTGCACGAAGTCACCTCGCCCCAGGCCTTCGACGGCCTGCGCGAAAAGGGCCGCAAGCTGCGCCGCCCGGACCGCACCTGGGCAACCATGGACCACAACGTCTCCACCCAGACCAACGACATCGCCGCCTCCGGCGAGATGGCCCGCATCCAGATGGAAACCCTGGCCAGGAACTGTGAAGAGTTCGGCGTGCCCCTCTATGACCTGCACCACAAGTACCAGGGCATAGTGCATGTAATCGGCCCCGAGCTGGGTCTGACCCTGCCCGGCACCACCATCGTCTGCGGCGACTCCCATACCGCCACCCATGGCGCCTTCGGTGCCCTGGCCTTCGGTATCGGCACTTCCGAGGTGGAACACGTCATGGCTACCCAGACCCTGAAACAGGGCCGGGCCAGGACCATGAAAATCCAGGTCAACGGCGCGCTCAAGCCGGGTATCAGCGCCAAGGACGTGGTGCTGGCCATCATCGGCAAGGTCGGCCACGCCGGCGGCACCGGCTATGTGGTGGAATTCTGTGGCCAGGTGATCGAGTCCCTGTCGATGGAAGCGCGCATGACCATCTGCAACATGGCCATCGAGCTCGGCGCCAAGGCCGGCCTGGTAGCTCCGGACCAGACCACCTTCGACTACCTCAAGGGCAAACCCTTCGCCCCCGAGGGCGAGCAGTGGGAAGCGGCAGTCGCCTACTGGCAGACCCTGAAATCCGATGCAGATGCTCAGTTCGACGCCGAGGTCGAGTTGGATGGCGCCGAGATCGCTCCCCAGGTGACCTGGGGTACCAACCCGGGCCAGGTGATGCCGGTGAATGGCACCATTCCGGTACCGGAAGACTTTGCCGATGCCATCGAGCGCCAGTCCGCCGCCAAGGCGCTGCAATACATGGCGCTGGAAGCGGGCCAGAAACTCACCGACGTCAGTATCGACAAGGTATTTATCGGCTCCTGCACCAACAGCCGTATCGAGGATCTGCGCGCCGCCGCCGCCATCGCCCATGGCCGCAAGGTGGCCGCCGGGGTACAGGCGCTGGTGGTGCCCGGCTCCCAGCAGGTAAAGGCCCAGGCCGAAGCGGAAGGACTGGACCAGATCTTTATCGAAGCCGGCTTCGAATGGCGCCTCCCCGGCTGCTCCATGTGTCTGGCCATGAACAACGATCGGCTGGAGCCGGGCGAGCGCTGTGCCGCCACCAGCAACCGCAACTTCGAAGGCCGCCAGGGCCGCGGTGGCCGCACCCATCTGGTGAGCCCGGCCATGGCCGCCGCCGCCGCCGTGTTCGGTCACTTCGTCGACATCCGGGATTTATAAGGGGTAAACCATGAGCGGATTCAAGCAATTAACCGGTATCGCCGCCCCCCTGGACGCGGCCAACGTAGACACCGACCAGATCATTCCCAAACAGTTCCTGCAGAAGGTGACCCGATCCGGCTTCGGCAAGCACCTGTTCCACGACTCGCGTTTTCTGGACGATGCGGGCAACCAGCCCAACCCCGAGTTCGTGCTGAACCAGGCGCCCTACGACCGGGCGGTGATCCTGCTGACCCGGGAAAACTTCGGTTGCGGCTCCAGCCGCGAGCACGCACCCTGGGCCCTGGCCGACTTCGGTCTCAAGGCCGTCATAGCGCCGAGCTTCGCCGACATCTTCTACGGCAATGCCATCAATAACGGCATGGTGCCGGTGCGACTGACCGAGGAGCAGGTGGACGCCTTGTTCCAGTACGTGAACAGTCACAAGGGTGCCGAGATCACCGTGGATCTGGAAGCCCAGCAGGTACGTGCCGGCGGGCTCGCCTTCTCCTTCGAGATCGACGAATTCCGCCGCTACTGCCTGCTCAATGGCCTGGACAATATCGGCCTGACTCTGCAACACGCGGATCAGATCGACACCT
Organism: Zobellella sp. DQSA1; assembly: GCF_041950555.1. Lineage (GTDB taxonomy): Bacteria > Pseudomonadota > Gammaproteobacteria > Enterobacterales > Aeromonadaceae > Oceanimonas. Next base: position 329,706 of record NZ_CP169531.1, on the reverse strand, counting down.
ATGAGGCCAAACAGCCGAGCTGGCTGTAATTACCGCAACGCCGGCACGAGCCGGCGTTATTTTATCCTTCCAGCTGCAGCACCCTCTGCTTCAGCTCCTCGCCGAGCGGTGACTTGCGGCCACTGCCAAAATCCACCATCACCACCCGCGCCGAGCCTTCGGTGGTTACCGTCTGCAGGGCCTGGCTGACAATGCGGTATTCCATGGTAAAGCCGTGCTCGTCCAGCTGGCTGACCCGGGCCTGGGCCGTCAGGGTGTCGGGAAAGGTCACCGGGCGGCGATAACGGGCAGAGGTTTCCGCCAGCACCGGTCCCACCCCCTCCGTACTCAGCACCTCCAGCATGCCGATACGGCGCAGGTACTCGATGCGCACGGTTTCGAAATAACGGAAATAGACCACGTTGTTGACGTGGTTGAGCGCGTCCATCTCGCCCCAGGCGACGGGGATCTCGATGCTGACCGGAAAACGGGCTTCGTCCTTGGGCATGATGATGTTCCTGAAAAGCTTTAGAGTTTTTAATCTAACCACAATCCAGGAAGCATTCAATTAACATTTCCCCGTCAATGGACTTCACTCAACGCCAGGGCCACCTGATCGGTCAGTTCGCCGGCTTCCACCCGGATCACCCTGGCCGTGGCGGTCAGGGGCTCCACGCCAGCATCGGCCGAGGGCAGCACCAGACGCCACTCCTGCCCTACCTGGCACTTGCCGGCGGCAACTTCCATCAGGAGCCCCTCCGCACTGAGGTTACGGCAAATCGCTTCCACCCTTTCCTTGGTGGTGGCCAGGATCACCTTGGCATCCAGTTGCATGCGGCTGTAGAGCCGTTGTTCTTCATGAGCGGGTAACATAGGCCTTCTTCCTTATAGAACTGGTTTAGCAAAACGAATGGTCCTACAATAGCGACCATTCTCGAACGGGGTGCGGCCAGCCGCTGAGATCATACTCGTGCACCTGATCCGGGTCGTACCGGCGTAGGGATTTGAGCGCTCGGCCTTACCCTATCCACAAGGAGTGGCCCTGTGAAAAAAACCCTGATTGCCCTGTCCCTGATCGTCGCCGGCCAGGCCGTGGCGCAAACCCCGACTCTGACCATCTATACCTATAGCTCATTTGCGTCTGATTGGGGTCCAGGCCCGGCCATCGAACAAGCCTTCGAGGCGGAATGTGACTGCAATCTCGAGTTTGTGGCCCTGGACGATGGCGTGTCCATCCTTAACCGGCTACGACTCGAAGGCGCCAACACCAAGGCCGACATCGTGCTGGGGCTGGACAACAACCTGCTGCAAGCCGCCAAGGACACCGGCCTGCTGGCCGAGCACGGCCAATCTCCCGAGGGGCTCAAGGTGCCCGGCGGCTGGAACGACTCCGTCTTCCTGCCCTTCGACTACGGCTACTTCGCCTTTATCTACGACACTGAGCGTCTCGCCCATCCCCCCGCCAGCTTTGCCGAGCTGCTGGAACGCCCCGAACTGACCCTGCTGTACCAGGATCCGCGTACCAGCACCCCGGGCCAGGGCCTGATGCTGTGGGTGCAGAAGCTCTATGGCGACAAGGCCCCCGAAGTCTGGCAGAACCTGGCCAGGCGCACCGTCTCCGTCACCAAGGGCTGGAGCGAGTCCTACGGCATGTTCCTCAAGGGCGAAGCGGATCTGGTGCTGTCCTACACCACTTCCCCCGCCTACCATATCGAGGCGGAGCAGAAGACCCAGTATCAGGCGGCGGCCTTCGATGAGGGGCACTACCTGCAGGTTGAGGTGGCCGCCAGGCTCAATACCAGTAAGCAACCAGAGCTGGCCGAGCGTTTCCTGCAGTTTATGGTGGGACCCGGCTTCCAGCAGCATATTCCCGCCGGCAACTGGATGTATCCGGTGATCGATGTCGAGCTGCCCGCCGGTTTCCATTCCCTGGTCACGCCCGCACAGGCACTCAGCTTCACCGCCGAGGACGTCGCCGAGCAGCGCCAAGGCTGGCTCCGACAGTGGCTGACTGCCGTGACCCGCTGATGCCGAGCCGGTATTGGTGGCTGCCGGGCGGTCTTAGTCTGCTCGGGATACTGTTGCTGACCGCGGGACCCATAGGGGCCCTGCTGCTGCAGAGTGGCCAGATATCCCCGGGGCTGGTGTTCGCGGATCCTTATCTCCGCCATGTCATCTGGTTCAGCTTCTACCAAGCCTTGCTGTCCACCCTGCTCAGCCTGTTGCTGGCCATTCCCCTGGCCCAGACCCTGTCCCGTCGCCATTTCCCGGGGCGAACCCTGCTGCTGCGCCTGTTCGGGCTGTCTCTGGTGTTGCCGGTGATCCTGGTGGTGTTCGGCATCGTCGCCGTCCATGGTCGCCAGGGCTGGGTCAACCAATTGCTCGGACTGTTCGGCCTGGAGTCCGTCAGCTACCTCTACGGCCTGCCCGGCATCCTGCTGGCCCATGTGTTTTTCAATATGCCCCTGGCAGCCCGGATCCTGCTGCAGGGCATCGGCAGCATTCCCCAGAGCCAATGGCGGATGGCCAGCCAGCTTGGCTTCAACGGCTGGCAACTGTTCCGCTGGCTGGAATGGCCGGTCATGCGCGGTTCCCTGCCCGCCCTGGCCAGCATGATCTTCATGCTCTGCTTTACCAGCTTCGCCACCGTAATGGCACTGGGGGGCGGCCCCAGGTCTACCACGCTGGAGGTAGCCATCTATCAGGCCCTGCGTTTCGACTTCGACCTGCCCCTGGCAGGCATGCTGGCCCTACTGCAACTGCTGTTCTGTAGCGGCTTTCTGCTGCTGCAGTACTGGCTGACCGGGCCGGCACTCCATTCACAGGAGAAGCACTTCCTGGCCGCCCGACCGGACCGGAACAAGAGAGGCGTCTATCTCTGGGATCTGCTGGTGCTGAGCCTCTGCCTCGGCCTCTTTCTGCCGCCCTTGCTGGCCATTGTCGTCAGCGGCCTTAATCCCAGCCTGTGGACGGCCCTGTTCTCGCCCCGACTGTGGCAGGCTACCTTCAGCTCCATCCTCATCGCCGGCGGCGCCGGCCTGCTGTCGGTGCTGCTCACCCTGGGCCTGCTGAGCAGCAGCCGCCATCTCAGGCTGAGGCTGCATAACAAGATGGGAGCAGCACTGATGGAAGCCACCGGCTCTGTGATACTGGTGCTGCCGGCGGTGGTGCTCTCCACCGGGCTTTTTATCCTGCTGCGGGGCCTGGCCGATGTCTTTACCCTGGGCCCCTTGCTGGTGTTACTGGTCAATGCCCTGATGGCGCTTCCCTATGGGCTGCGTGCCCTGCAGCAGCCCATGGAGCGGAATGCCCGCCAGTACGACCGTCTCTGTGCCAGCCTCGATATAGGGGGACTGAACCGGCTCCGGCAGCTGGAGTGGCCCCTGCTGCGCAAACCGGCCGCCCTGGCCCTGGCCCTGGCGATGATGCTGTCGCTGGGCGATCTCAGTGCCATCGCCATGTTCGGCAGCCAGCACCTGCAAACCCTGCCCTGGTTGCTGTATCAACAGCTGGGCAACTACCAGATGACGGAAGCGGCGGCCACCTCGCTGATCCTGCTGCTGCTGAGCCTGGGGCTTTTTATGCTGATCGAAGGTGTGCTGGGAGGCAAAAATGCTGGAACTCAATGATCTCCGCTCCCACTATCCGGAGCAGGAGCTCTGCTTTTCTCTCCGGGCCGAGGCGGGGGAAATCACCGCCCTGATTGGGCCCAGTGGCGCCGGCAAGTCGACCCTGCTGGCCATGGTGGCCGGCTTTGCCCGGGTTGACTCGGGACAGCTGCACCTCGACAATCGGGATCTGCTGCCCCTGGCGCCGGCCCAAAGGCCCATGACCACCCTGTTCCAGGACAACAACCTGTTCTGGCATATGACGGTCTACCAGAATATCGCCATCGGCCTGTCCCCCGCCCTGCGACTGACACCAGTACAACAGGCGGCAGTAGAACAAGTCGCCCGGCAGGTGGGCATAGACGCCCTGCTCCAACGCAAACCGGCAAGCCTGTCGGGGGGACAACAACAGAGGGTGGGGCTGGCCCGATGCCTGGTGCGCCAGACACCGGTGCTGTTGCTCGATGAACCCTTCTCAGCCCTGGACCCGGCTCTGCGTTTCGAACTGCTGGATCTGTTGCGGGAACAGACCGACCGACTCGGACTGACGGTGTTGCTGGTTACCCATCATCCGGATGAGGCAGCCCGGGTCGCCGACCGCATCGCCTTCGTTTACGACGGCCGCATCATAGAGCAGGGCGACAGGGGGCTGTTGTCAGCCCCCCGAGCCCAGGCGTTGCAGGCCTATTTGGGTCGTTAAAGGTTTTCTTCGGCGAAGGAAGCCAACCGGCTGCGTACCACGCCGTTGAGATAAATGTTGGCGCTGCCTTCAAAATCCTTGAAGCGCTCCACGATGTAGGTCAGTCCGGAAGTCACCGGAGTCAGGTAATTGGAATCAATCTGGGCCAGGTTGCCCGAGCACACCAGCTTGGTGCCTTCACCACAGCGGGTGATGATGGTCTTGAGTTGGGAGGCGGTCAGGTTCTGGCATTCATCCAGCAGCACAAAGGTATTCTGGATGCTGCGTCCGCGCATGAAGTTGACCGACTTGAACTGGATATTGGCCTTACCCATGATGTAGCTGAGCGAGCCGTCCATGCATTCGTCTTGCTTGTGCAGTACCTCCAGAGTATCGGTGATGGCTCCCAGCCAGGGTGCCATTTTCTCCTCTTCGGTACCGGGGAGAAAACCGATGCTCTCGGCGATTTCGGGGGTATTGCGGGTCACTATAACCCTGTCGTAAATACCCTTCTCGATGGTCATCTCCAGGGCGGTGGCCATGGCCAGCAGGGTCTTGCCGCAACCGGCGGGACCGGTCAGGATCACCAGCTCGATTTGGGGATCCAGCAGGGCATCCAGTGCCATCGCCTGATAAATGTTCTTGGGATGTATGCCCCAGGCCTTGCGACCCATCATCCGTTCACGGCCCAGATCGATAAACCTGGCCTTGCCATCCGCCTTGGTAAGCACACGGCCAGCGAAATCCTCCGTATCATCGATCAGGTACTGGTTGATATGGGCCGAGGGCAAGAGCTCATCGGCAATGGTATGGATCACTTCCCGCCCATGGGTTTCACTTTCGCACTCGCCCACCTTGTCCCAGAAGCTGTCTTCGACATGGTAGAACCCCTTCGACAGCAACCGGATATCGTCAACCAGCTGATCCGAACGATAATCCTCCACATGCTGCAGCCCGGCTCCCTTGGCCTTGAGCCGCATGTTGATGTCCTTGGTGACCAGTACTGCCATGCCCTCCACATGGTGCTTCTGCAGATAGAGTGCGGTATTGATGATGCGATTGTCGGCCTCATCATCGGTAAACACCGCATAACCTTCCGGCAAATGCCGGTCCGAAATAATGGCAATGGTTCCTGAGGCCTCGTCATCCTTCAGTCCCAGAGGCACGCCGGCGAGGATTTGCTCCGGGGTGGCATCGTGGAAGATATCTTCCAAGGTTCGAATCGCCACCCGGGCATCACGACTGACATCTTTTTGCCGGTCCTTGATGCGATCCAGCTCCTCGAGCACCGTCATGGGAATAACGACGTTGTGTTCCTTGAAGGAATAGATGGAGAGAGGTTCGTGCAGGAGTACGTTGGTATCCAGAATAAAGCGTTTACGGTCGTTGCCGTCCATAGGCATTCTCCCCGGGCCTGGCCCTTGTCATGATCATTGCTCAGTTAAACCACCGCGCAATGACAGCTTTATTACACTTTAACGCTATGACGTTTTATAACTCTCGGCAAGTGATTGTTTATGATGGCTATCATCGGTGAGGGTTAACTCACTAAATCATAAGGACTATGACTAGGCCAGCATTTTTTTGTGATCTGAGACACAGTAAAGATTCCCTAGGGAAGATGTAATCGGACAGTTAAGAAGGGACTTTAATGAGGCCAAAACAGATCCGAAGCCGATATCGCTGCTGGCTGCCGGAGAACAGGACGAATCTAACCTGAACGCAAACGAAAAAACCCCGATACATAAGTATCGGGGTTTTTAATTGGGTGCCTGGCAGTGACCTACTTTCACATGGCAGCTGCCACACTATCATCGGCGCGGGTGCGTTTCACTTCTGAGTTCGGCATGGAGTCAGGTGGGACCACAACGCTATCGCCGCCAGGCATAAACTTTAATCCGGAAAAGCTCACCGCCAGGCATGGCGGCAATGCAGAAAATGCAGGAGCAATTCTCTGCCTGATGAATTCGTTCTCGACCTGCAAGGCCTCACACTTCTTGGGTGTTGTATGGTTAAGCCGCACGGGTCATTAGTACAGGTTAGCTCAACACGTCACCGCGCTTACACACCCTGCCTATCTACGTCTTAGTCTCAAACGGCCCTTTAGGAGGTTCTAGACCTCTGGGATGACTCATCTCGGGGCTCGCTTCCCGCTTAGATGCTTTCAGCGGTTATCGATTCCGAACTTAGCTACCGGGCAGTGCCATTGGCATGACAACCCGAACACCAGCGGTTCGTTCACTCCGGTCCTCTCGTACTAGGAGCAACCCCCCTCAATCATCCAACGCCCACGGCAGATAGGGACCGAACTGTCTCACGACGTTCTGAACCCAGCTCGCGTACCACTTTAAATGGCGAACAGCCATACCCTTGGGACCGACTTCAGCCCCAGGATGTGATGAGCCGACATCGAGGTGCCAAACACCGCCGTCGATATGAACTCTTGGGCGGTATCAGCCTGTTATCCCCGGAGTACCTTTTATCCGTTGAGCGATGGCCCTTCCATTCAGAACCACCGGATCACTATGACCTGCTTTCGCACCTGCTCGACCTGTCCGTCTCGCAGTTAAGCTGGCTTATGCCATTGCACTAACCGTACGATGTCCGACCGTACTTAGCCAACCTTCGTGCTCCTCCGTTACTCTTTGGGAGGAGACCGCCCCAGTCAAACTACCCACCAGGCACTGTCCGCACCCCCGATAAGGGGGCAACGTTAGAACATCAAACATACAAGGGTGGTATTTCAAGGTCGGCTCCACGGCAACTGGCGTCACCGCTTCACAGCCTCCCACCTATCCTACACATGTAGGGTCAATGTTCAGTGCCAAGCTGTAGTAAAGGTTCACGGGGTCTTTCCGTCTAGCCGCGGGTACACCGCATCTTCACGGCGAATTCAATTTCACTGAGTCTCGGGTGGAGACAGCGTGGCCATGGTTACAC